>NZ_CAKLBZ010000001.1:0-7500 GCF_921008455.1 Bacillus basilensis
TTGGAAAACATCTCTGATTTATGGAACAGTGCCTTAAAAGAACTAGAAAAAAAGGTCAGTAAACCCAGTTATGAAACATGGTTAAAATCAACAACCGCACATAATTTAAAGAAAGACGTATTAACAATTACGGCTCCAAATGAATTCGCTCGTGATTGGTTAGAATCTCATTATTCAGAGCTAATTTCGGAAACACTTTATGATTTAACAGGGGCAAAATTAGCTATTCGCTTTATTATTCCCCAAAGTCAAGCGGAAGAGGAGATCGATCTTCCTCCTACTAAACCAAATTCAGCACAAGATGATTCTAATCATTTACCACAGAGTATGCTAAACCCAAAATATACGTTTGATACATTTGTTATTGGCTCTGGTAACCGTTTTGCTCACGCTGCTTCATTGGCCGTAGCCGAAGCACCAGCTAAAGCATATAATCCCCTCTTTATTTACGGGGGAGTTGGACTTGGAAAGACCCATTTAATGCACGCAATTGGTCATTATGTAATTGAACATAACCCAAACGCAAAGGTTGTATATTTATCATCAGAAAAATTTACAAATGAATTCATTAATTCTATTCGTGATAATAAAGCGGTCGATTTCCGTAATAAATACCGCAATGTAGATGTTTTATTAATAGATGATATTCAATTTTTAGCAGGAAAAGAACAAACTCAAGAAGAGTTTTTCCATACATTCAATGCATTACACGAAGAAAGTAAACAAATTGTAATTTCAAGTGATCGGCCACCAAAAGAAATTCCAACTTTAGAAGATCGTCTTCGTTCTCGCTTTGAATGGGGACTTATTACGGATATTACGCCGCCAGATTTAGAAACACGAATTGCAATTTTACGTAAAAAAGCAAAGGCTGAAGGACTTGATATACCAAATGAGGTCATGCTTTATATTGCAAATCAAATTGATTCAAATATTCGTGAGCTAGAAGGCGCACTCATCCGAGTTGTAGCTTATTCATCTTTAATTAACAAAGATATTAATGCTGATTTAGCAGCTGAAGCACTTAAAGATATTATTCCAAATTCTAAACCAAAAATTATCTCCATTTATGATATCCAAAAGGCTGTCGGGGATGTTTATCAAGTAAAATTAGAAGATTTCAAGGCGAAAAAGCGAACAAAATCAGTTGCCTTTCCTCGCCAAATTGCAATGTATTTATCACGCGAACTTACAGACTCCTCCTTACCTAAAATAGGTGAAGAATTCGGTGGACGTGATCATACAACCGTTATCCATGCCCATGAAAAAATTTCTAAGCTACTTAAAACGGATACGCAATTACAAAAGCAAGTTGAAGAAATTAACGATATTTTAAAGTAGTAGCTGAATAGTGTGAATAACTTCCCTTGTTTTACGCACAGTCTATCCACATGTAGATAGACTGTTTTTACATCTTTCAAAGGAGTTATCCACATATCCACAAGCCCTACTACTATTACTACTATTTTTTATCTTTATTAATTAAATAAAATCATATACTTACCGGAGGTTTTTCTTTATGCGTTTTACAATACAAAAAGACTATCTTGTAAGAAGTGTACAAGATGTAATGAAGGCTGTTTCTTCTCGTACAACAATTCCGATCCTTACAGGAATTAAAGTTGTCGCTACGGAAGAAGGAGTTACATTAACAGGAAGCGATGCTGATATTTCGATTGAATCTTTTATCCCAGTTGAAGAAGATGGAAAAGAAATCGTAGAAGTAAGACAATCAGGAAGTATTGTTTTACAGGCAAAATATTTTAGTGAAATTGTAAAAAAATTACCTAAAGAAACTGTAGAAATTTCTGTGGAAAATCATTTGATGACAAAAATAACTTCTGGAAAATCAGAGTTTAATTTAAATGGTTTAGATTCTGCAGAATATCCATTGTTACCACAAATTGAAGAACATCATGTTTTTAAGATTCCAACGGATTTACTTAAACATATGATCAGACAAACTGTATTCGCAGTTTCCACTTCTGAAACAAGACCGATCTTGACAGGTGTAAACTGGAAGGTATATAACAGCGAACTAACTTGCATTGCTACAGATAGTCACAGGTTGGCCCTGAGAAAAGCAAAAATCGAAGGCATTGGAGATGAATTCCAAGCGAGTGTTGTTATTCCAGGGAAAAGTTTAAATGAATTAAGCAAAATTCTAGATGAGTCTGAAGAAATGGTAGATATCGTTATTACGGAGTATCAAGTATTATTCCGTACAAAACATTTATTATTCTTCTCAAGATTGTTAGAAGGAAACTACCCTGATACAACTCGTTTAATCCCAGCAGAGAGTAAAACGGATATTTTTGTAAATACAAAAGAATTTTTACAAGCAATTGATCGTGCATCTCTATTAGCAAGAGATGGTCGTAATAATGTTGTGAAATTATCAACCTTAGAACAGGAAATGCTAGAAATTTCTTCTAATTCACCAGAAATCGGAAAAGTAGTAGAAGAAGTTCAATGTGAAAAAGTAGATGGGGAAGAGTTAAAAATATCTTTTAGTGCAAAATATATGATGGATGCACTAAAGGCATTAGATAGTACTGAAATTAAGATTAGCTTTACTGGAGCAATGAGACCATTCTTAATTCGTACAGTAAATGATGAATCCATTATTCAATTAATTTTACCGGTTCGTACTTACTAAGTAAGAAATAAGGGTTGCTAGTTTTCAGATGCTAGTAGCCCTTATTTGATTTTTGGGTATTACTTTCCTAATGCTAGTTTATTTAGTACAATGAAAGAATGAACACTTTCAGAAAGTGAGCGATTTTATGAAACGTATTAAAATTTCAACAGAGTATATTACACTAGGACAATTTTTAAAGTTAGCCGATGTAATTGATACAGGTGGCGCTGTAAAATGGTTTTTACAAGAATATGAAGTGTACGTGAATCAAGAACTTGAAAATAGAAGAGGTCGCAAACTGTATGCGAACGATATTATTGAAATTCCAGGAAGCGGAACTTTCCAAGTTCAGGCATAAAGGGGGAGCCCTTTGTTTATTAAAGAAATACAATTAAAAAACTATCGCAATTATGAAAAATTAGAGCTTTCCTTTGAGGATAAGGTCAATGTAATTATTGGCGAAAATGCACAAGGGAAAACAAATTTGATGGAAGCTATTTACGTATTAGCGATGGCGAAATCTCATAGAACCTCTAATGATCGTGAGCTCATTCGCTGGGATGAAGATTATGGTCAAATCAAAGGTAGCTTGCAAAAAAGAAACAGTTCTTTGTCTTTAGAGTTAAATATTTCTAAAAAAGGCAAAAAGGCAAAGTTAAATCAACTTGAACAACAAAAACTAAGCCAATACATCGGTGAAATGAATGTTGTCATGTTTGCCCCAGAAGATTTAAATCTTGTAAAAGGAAGCCCTCAAGTAAGAAGACGCTTTTTAGATATGGAACTTGGACAAATAGCACCCGTTTATTTGTATGAACTAAGTCAATATCAAAAGGTGCTCACGCAACGAAATCACTTGCTTAAAAAAATGCAAGGGAATAGCAAAAATGAGGAAACGATGTTGGATGTATTTACACTTCAACTCATTGAACATGGTACAAAAATATTGCGAAAACGTTTTGAGTTTTTGCACTTACTACAAGAATGGGCTGCACCAATCCATCGTGGGATTAGTAGAGGATTAGAGGGGTTAGAAATCATCTATAAACCAAGCGTAGATGTATCAGAATCAATGGATTTGTCGAAAATAAAAGAAGTATACTATGAAAGTTTTCAATCCGTGAAACAACGTGAAATTTTCCGTGGTACGACTTTAATAGGTCCTCATCGTGATGATTTACAATTCTTCGTTAATGGTAAAAATGTTCAAGTCTTTGGTTCGCAAGGACAACAACGAACGACCGCACTGTCCCTAAAATTAGCTGAAATTGAATTGATTTACTCAGAAGTTAAGGAATACCCAATTCTTTTATTAGATGATGTTTTATCAGAGCTAGATGATTATCGTCAATCACATCTGTTAAATACAATTCAAGGTAAGGTGCAAACATTTGTGACAACGACGAGTGTCGACGGAATTGAACACGAAACATTGAAAGAAGCAAAAACAATTCATGTAACGAACGGCACGGTAGATTGTGAAATAGATAGGGCATAACCCCTGTTTAAATGGAAAAGTAGGTGATCTTTGTGTCAATGGACCAAAAACAAATGCAAGAGAACGCATATGATGAAAGCCAAATACAGGTGCTTGAGGGACTAGAGGCAGTTCGGAAACGTCCAGGTATGTATATTGGATCTACGAGTGGAAAAGGACTTCACCACCTTGTATGGGAAATTGTCGATAATAGTATCGATGAAGCATTAGCAGGATATTGCGATGAAATTAATGTTAGCATCGAAGAAGATAATAGTATTCTTGTAACCGATAATGGACGTGGTATTCCAGTTGGTATACAAGAAAAAATGGGACGTCCTGCAGTAGAGGTTATTATGACCGTCCTTCACGCTGGTGGTAAATTTGGCGGTGGCGGTTATAAAGTTTCTGGCGGTTTGCATGGTGTTGGAGCATCTGTTGTAAATGCATTATCAACAGAACTAGAGGTATTTGTACATCGTGATGGTAAAATCCATTACCAAAAATACGAAAGAGGTATTCCGGTTGCTGATTTAAAAGTTATCGGTGATACAAATCAAACAGGAACAATAACTCGCTTTAAGCCAGATCCAGAAATCTTTAAAGAGACGACAGAATATGAATTTGATACGTTAGCAACTCGTATGCGTGAGTTGGCGTTTTTAAATCGTAATATTAAATTAACAATTGAAGATAAGCGTGAACATAAGCAAAAGAAAGAGTTCCATTATGAAGGTGGAATTAAATCTTATGTGGAGCATTTAAATCGTTCAAAACAACCAATCCATGAAGAGCCTGTATATGTGGAAGGTTCAAAAGATGGAATCCAGGTTGAAGTTTCGTTGCAATATAACGAAGGATATACAAATCATATTTACTCATTTACAAATAATATTCATACGTATGAAGGTGGTACACATGAGGTAGGATTCAAAACTGCCCTAACGCGTGTAATCAACGATTATGGTCGAAAAAATAATATTTTAAAGGATGCGGATAGTAATTTAACTGGTGAAGATGTTCGTGAAGGTTTAACAGCGATCGTATCAATTAAACATCCAAATCCACAATTTGAAGGACAAACGAAGACGAAACTTGGAAATAGTGAAGCGAGAACGATTACAGAATCTGTATTCTCGGAGGCCTTTGAAAAGTTCTTACTAGAAAATCCAAATGTTGCGCGTAAAATTGTAGATAAAGGTACGATGGCAGCGCGCGCGCGTGTAGCTGCTAAAAAAGCTCGTGAATTAACACGTAGAAAGAGTGCATTAGAAGTTTCAAGTTTACCAGGTAAATTAGCGGATTGTTCTTCGAAAGATCCAGCAATCAGTGAAATTTACATCGTAGAGGGTGACTCTGCCGGCGGATCTGCGAAACAAGGACGTGACCGTCATTTCCAAGCGATTTTACCACTTAAAGGTAAAATTATTAACGTTGAAAAGGCGCGATTAGATAAAATTTTATCTAATGATGAAGTGCGTACAATTATTACAGCAATTGGTACAAATATTGGTGGGGATTTCGATATTGAGAAGGCTCGTTATCATAAAATTATTATTATGACGGATGCCGACGTGGATGGTGCACATATACGTACCCTATTATTAACGTTCTTCTATCGTTATATGCGTCAAATAATTGAGTGTGGTTATATCTATATTGCACAACCACCATTGTTTAAAGTACAACAAGGTAAAAAAATTCAATATGCTTACAACGATAAGGAACTTGAAAAAATACTAGCTGAATTACCAGCCCAACCTAAACCTGGAATTCAGCGTTATAAAGGTCTAGGGGAAATGAATCCAACACAGCTGTGGGAGACAACAATGGACCCAGAAGTACGTTCGTTACTTCAAGTTTCTCTTCAAGATGCAATTGAAGCAGATGAAACATTTGAGATTTTAATGGGGGATAAAGTAGAGCCACGCCGTAACTTTATCCAAGAAAATGCAAAATACGTGAAAAACCTTGATATTTAAATGAGTAATGACAGGAATCTAAGTATTCCTGTCTTCTACATATAAATCAATGTATGTGTAACGGAAATGTAAGAGGAGGTGCTCGTTGATGTCAGACAATCAACAACAAGCACGAATTCGAGAAATTAATATTAGTCATGAAATGCGTACCTCATTTTTAGATTACGCGATGAGTGTTATCGTATCTCGTGCATTACCAGATGTTCGTGATGGGTTAAAACCGGTTCATCGTAGGGTTTTATATGCAATGAATGATTTAGGAATTACAGCTGATAAAGCATATAAGAAGTCGGCGCGTATTGTCGGCGAGGTAATCGGTAAGTATCACCCCCACGGAGATTCAGCTGTTTATGAAACGATGGTACGTATGGCGCAAGATTTTAGTCAACGTTATATGCTTGTTGATGGTCATGGTAACTTTGGTTCTGTTGATGGAGATTCAGCGGCAGCAATGCGTTATACAGAAGCAAGAATGTCTAAGATTTCTATGGAATTAATACGTGATATTTCAAAAAATACAATTGATTATCAAGATAACTATGATGGTTCTGAAAGAGAGCCAATTGTATTACCAGCTCGTTTCCCTAACCTACTAGTAAATGGTACGACGGGTATTGCAGTTGGTATGGCAACAAACATTCCGCCGCATCAACTTGGCGAAGTAATTGATGGTGTATTGGCATTAAGCCATAACCCTGATATTACCATTGCGGAATTAATGGAATATATTCCTGGACCAGACTTCCCAACGTCAGGTTTAATCTTAGGGCGAAGTGGTATTCGTAGAGCTTATGAAACAGGACGAGGTTCTATTATGCTTCGTGCCAAAGTTGAAATTGAAGAGAAATCAAATGGTAAACAATCTATTATCGTAACGGAACTACCTTATCAAGTTAATAAGGCACGATTAATTGAAAAAATTGCAGAATTAGTTCGCGATAAGAAAATTGAAGGTATTACAGATTTACGTGATGAATCAGATCGAAATGGTATGCGTATTGTTATGGAAGTACGTCGTGATGCAAATGCCAATGTACTATTAAATAATCTATATAAACACACGGCACTTCAAACAAGCTTCGGTATTAATATGTTGTCTCTTGTAAATGGAGAGCCGCAAGTCCTAAATTTAAAACAAAATCTATATTACTATTTAGAGCATCAAAAGGTAGTAATTCGTAGACGTACTGCTTACGAATTAGAGAAAGCAGAAGCACGTGCCCACATTCTAGAGGGATTACGCATTGCGTTAGATCACCTTGATGAAGTTATTACTTTAATCCGTAGTTCAAAAACAGCTGATATCGCAAAGCAAGGTTTAATGGAACGTTTTGGTTTAAGTGAGAAACAAGCACAAGCGATTTTAGATATGCGCTTGCAACGTTTAACAGGATTAGAAC
>NZ_CAKLBZ010000001.1:12500-27500 GCF_921008455.1 Bacillus basilensis
GCGAGGAGAGAATCCTAAGGTGTGCGAGAGAACTCTGGTTAAGGAACTCGGCAAAATGACCCCGTAACTTCGGGAGAAGGGGTGCTTTCTTAACGGAAAGCCGCAGTGAATAGGCCCAAGCGACTGTTTAGCAAAAACACAGCTCTCTGCGAAGCCGTAAGGCGAAGTATAGGGGGTGACACCTGCCCGGTGCTGGAAGGTTAAGGAGAGGGGTTAGCGTAAGCGAAGCTCTGAACTGAAGCCCCAGTAAACGGCGGCCGTAACTATAACGGTCCTAAGGTAGCGAAATTCCTTGTCGGGTAAGTTCCGACCCGCACGAAAGGTGTAACGATTTGGGCACTGTCTCAACCAGAGACTCGGTGAAATTATAGTACCTGTGAAGATGCAGGTTACCCGCGACAGGACGGAAAGACCCCGTGGAGCTTTACTGTAGCCTGATATTGAATTTTGGTACAGTTTGTACAGGATAGGCGGGAGCCTTTGAAACCGGAGCGCTAGCTTCGGTGGAGGCGCTGGTGGGATACCGCCCTGACTGTATTGAAATTCTAACCTACGGGTCTTATCGACCCGGGAGACAGTGTCAGGTGGGCAGTTTGACTGGGGCGGTCGCCTCCTAAAGTGTAACGGAGGCGCCCAAAGGTTCCCTCAGAATGGTTGGAAATCATTCGTAGAGTGCAAAGGCATAAGGGAGCTTGACTGCGAGACCTACAAGTCGAGCAGGGACGAAAGTCGGGCTTAGTGATCCGGTGGTTCCGCATGGAAGGGCCATCGCTCAACGGATAAAAGCTACCCCGGGGATAACAGGCTTATCTCCCCCAAGAGTCCACATCGACGGGGAGGTTTGGCACCTCGATGTCGGCTCATCGCATCCTGGGGCTGTAGTCGGTCCCAAGGGTTGGGCTGTTCGCCCATTAAAGCGGTACGCGAGCTGGGTTCAGAACGTCGTGAGACAGTTCGGTCCCTATCCGTCGTGGGCGTAGGAAATTTGAGAGGAGCTGTCCTTAGTACGAGAGGACCGGGATGGACGCACCGCTGGTGTACCAGTTGTTCTGCCAAGGGCATAGCTGGGTAGCTATGTGCGGAAGGGATAAGTGCTGAAAGCATCTAAGCATGAAGCCCCCCTCAAGATGAGATTTCCCATAGCGTAAGCTAGTAAGATCCCTGAAAGATGATCAGGTTGATAGGTTCGAGGTGGAAGCATGGTGACATGTGGAGCTGACGAATACTAATAGATCGAGGACTTAACCATATAATATGTAGCAAATGTTATCTAGTTTTGAAGGAATATGCCTTCATAGTTTGGTGATGATGGCAGAGAGGTCACACCCGTTCCCATACCGAACACGGAAGTTAAGCTCTCTAGCGCCGATGGTAGTTGGGACCTTGTCCCTGTGAGAGTAGGACGTCGCCAAGCAACTAAAAACACAAGTCTTTTGACTTGTGTTTTTTTATTTCCCATGAAATAGGCTCGGTTCTGCTAGTAAAAAAGCCGAAATATAGTAAGGGATTTTTTGAGCAGAAATATTAAGGAATTGATAAATAAATGGGTAATCTTCAGAACCATAGCTTCCAAGTAAATCATACCACCAATCTGTTTCGTATCTAGAAATCATACTTAAATTGTAGAGCAATAAATAATGAACAAGAAGTTCGGGTAATACAGGTTTAGGATTTCTAGGGTCAGTTGTAAGTGGTAAGTAATAAGTATCAGCAAGATATTCGTAGTATAAGGGCGTACTATATATAGGATTCCACGATTGGATAGGAGCTGTAAAAAGCAAATTCGATTCGCTCGTTTTCCCAGGGACATGTTGCATGGATAAATGCTTACAAGTTGATTCAATGTAACGTGAAAATCTTTCTGTAGTCATATGGAGTCGATCTAGTATGTTGACTGAAAAGGAAAGCTCATTTGTATGTGTTGAATCAATTTTATATAAAGTGGCACCTCTTTGACTATAGCGAAATAAGTTTTGTAATTCAGGAATATTCCCCATTAAATCCAACATGTTAAACTTCTCTGATTCTAAGTGTTTCATGTGAAACAGCTGTTCTGCAACATGAGTAAATAATCCATTTTTTTGTACCTTCACCTCATCTTCTAAAAATTGATATCCTTGTTTTTTTCGTTTACGGGTCGTAACACCATGAGCTAAAACAGTAGTGGATTCTGGATAGTTAGGATCAATGGTTAGTAAGCAGGCTTTAAAAAGTTGGCTCATTCCATAAAACAATAACATTGGTTGAATTGAAAAGGGTGATACCTTATATAATTCATAATAATTTTTTCCATGTTCTAAGTAATAAATAAAGGGATAACAATTTTCAAAACTTTTTTTTTCAGCATCTTGTATGGAGGATTTTTCATAACAACGGGCAAGATAACGTTGTACATTTTGAGATGAAAAGAAGAAACTTAATTGCTGCCAAGTACAATGTGTTTGATGCATATATTACGCTCCTTTTATTGTCTAAAAATTCTAACATATATATACGTCCTTGACAGTATTTTAACCAATTGATAAGCTACTAATAATAATTTCTGGTATCATGGGGGGAACAATTATGTGGGAATCTAAATTTGTTAAAGAAGGTTTGACTTTTGATGACGTATTACTTGTACCAGCAAAGTCAGATGTACTACCAAGAGAAGTAAGTGTTAAAACAGTTTTATCTGAAAGCTTACAGTTAAACATCCCGTTAATTAGTGCAGGAATGGATACAGTAACAGAAGCTGATATGGCTATTGCAATGGCTCGTCAAGGCGGTTTAGGAATTATTCATAAAAACATGTCTATTGAACAACAAGCAGAGCAAGTTGATAAAGTAAAACGTTCTGAAAGTGGTGTTATTTCAGATCCTTTCTTTTTAACTCCAGAACATCAAGTGTATGATGCAGAGCATCTTATGGGAAAATACCGTATCTCAGGTGTACCGGTTGTAAATAATTTAGATGAGCGAAAGTTAGTTGGTATTATTACAAACCGTGATATGCGTTTTATCCAAGACTACTCAATCAAAATTTCCGACGTAATGACAAAAGAACAGCTAATTACAGCTCCAGTTGGTACAACGCTAGAAGAAGCTGAAAAGATCCTACAAAAGTATAAAATTGAAAAACTCCCTCTTGTTGATAACAACGGTGTATTACAAGGGCTTATTACAATAAAAGATATTGAAAAAGTAATTGAATTCCCAAATTCTGCGAAGGATAAGCAAGGGCGCTTATTAGTCGGGGCAGCGGTTGGTGTAACGGCTGATGCTATGACTCGTATCGATGCATTAGTAAAAGCTAGCGTAGATGCAATCGTACTTGATACAGCTCATGGGCATTCTCAAGGTGTTATTGATAAAGTAAAAGAAGTTCGTGCAAAATATCCGTCACTAAATATTATCGCTGGAAATGTTGCTACTGCTGAAGCAACAAAAGCATTAATTGAAGCAGGTGCAAACGTAGTTAAAGTTGGTATTGGACCAGGCTCTATTTGTACAACACGTGTTGTAGCTGGCGTTGGTGTACCACAATTAACAGCGGTTTATGATTGTGCAACAGAAGCTCGTAAACACGGTATCCCAGTCATTGCCGATGGTGGTATTAAGTACTCTGGTGATATGGTTAAAGCTTTAGCAGCAGGAGCACATGTTGTTATGCTAGGTAGCATGTTTGCTGGTGTTGCTGAAAGCCCTGGTGACACTGAAATTTACCAAGGTCGCCAATTTAAAGTATATCGTGGTATGGGTTCTGTTGGTGCGATGGAAAAAGGAAGTAAAGATCGTTACTTCCAAGAAGGAAATAAAAAACTTGTTCCAGAAGGTATTGAAGGACGAGTACCATATAAAGGACCTTTAGCAGATACAGTTCACCAATTAGTTGGTGGATTACGTGCAGGTATGGGCTATTGCGGAGCACAGAATTTAGAGTTCTTACGTGAGAATGCACAATTTATTCGCATGTCAGGTGCTGGTTTACTTGAAAGCCATCCTCATCACGTACAAATTACAAAAGAGGCTCCAAACTACTCATTATAATGTCTTATATACAAATAGACGGAGATTTGATATCTCTGTCTATTTTTTTTTGATTATGTTAGAATAACGGTTATGTGAGTACATAGATATTGGGGGTAGCAAAAGTGAAAAGTATGTTTTGCAAAAGATTCATTGCGCTAGTAACAATGCTTACACTAGCTTGTAGTATGTTGTTACCATATAGCAATGCGTCAGCAGAAACAGGATCTGCTTTAAACATTGAAGCAGGTGCGGCAATTTTAGTTGAAGCTAATTCTGGTAAGATTTTATATCAAAAGAATGCAGATGAATTATTATCAATTGCTAGTATGACAAAAATGATGAGTGAATATTTAGTTCATGAAGCAGTGGATAAAGGAAAACTTAAGTGGGATCAAAAAATTAAGGTTTCTGAATATGCATATAAAGTTTCACAAGATGCTTCATTATCAAATGTTGCATTAGAAAATGGTGGCACTTATACAGTAAAAGAGTTATATGAGGCGATGGCAATCTTTTCTGCAAATGGTGCAACAATTGCATTAGCGGAAGCAATTGCGGATAAAGAAGTAAACTTCGTAAAAATGATGAATGATAAGGCGAAAGAACTAGGATTGAAAAATTATAAATTTGTCAATTCTACAGGCTTAACGAACAAAGATTTAAAAGGAATGCATCCTGAAGGTACACAACCGGATGAAGAAAATAAAATGTCTGCGAAGGATGTTGCAACTTTAGCACAACATCTACTTAAAGATTATCCTAAAGTATTAGATACAGCAAAAACTCCGATGAAAGTTTTCCGTCCCGAAAAAGAGAAATTTCAAATGTTGAACTGGAACTGGATGTTAAAAGGTTTATCTAAGGCATATGATGGTGTAGATGGTCTGAAAACAGGATCAACTCCAGAGGCAGGAGATTGTTTCACTGGTACGGTTGAAAGAAATGGAATGCGTTTTATTTCTGTAGTCATTAAAACAAATTCTCGTCAAGCACGTTTCGATGAGACAAAGAAGCTATATGATTATGGATTTGATAACTTTGAAATGAAGAAAGTGTATAAAAAAGGTTCTTCGGTAAAGGGACATGAAACAGTACGAGTAGAAAATGCAAAAGATAAAGATGTAGCAGTTCAAACAAAACAAGCTGTTTCACTTCCAATGCCAAAGGGAAGTAAAGATGTTTATAAAACAGAATTAAAAGAAGCAAGTAAGGGACAAGAAGCACCTATTAAAAAGGGAGCTGCACTTGGCCAGATGGTAATTACACCAAAAGATACGAATGATCCTGGGTTTTTATCTGGTAAGTCATTACAAATAGATCTTGTAACAACATCTGCAGTAGAAGAAGCGAATTGGTTTACTCGTTCTATGCGCGGAATCGGTTCTTTCTTTAGTGGTATATGGAATAGTGCTGTTGATACAGTAAAAGGTTGGTTTTAAAAGCTCCTCATTGTAGGGGCTTTTTCTTATTCCTATTTTTCATACCGACTTTATGAAAAAGTAGTAGACAAGCATCTGATGGTTAGTGGTAGAATGTAAGAGTATTCTTAATTTTCGCCTTTAACGGGGAAAAGCAATTCACCTAGGGGGGTTTTTGTAACATGACAAATGTAACAGGGACAGAACGTGTAAAACGTGGAATGGCAGAAATGCAAAAAGGCGGCGTTATTATGGACGTAATTAACGCTGAACAAGCAAAAATTGCAGAAGAGGCAGGCGCAGTTGCCGTTATGGCATTAGAGCGTGTACCAGCAGATATTCGTGCAGCAGGTGGCGTTTCTCGTATGGCAGACCCAACGATCGTTGAAGAAGTTATGGGTGCTGTGTCAATTCCGGTTATGGCAAAATGCCGTATCGGTCACCTTGTAGAAGCACGTGTATTAGAATCATTAGGGGTAGACTATATCGATGAGAGTGAAGTATTAACTCCTGCCGATGAAGTATACCATTTAAATAAACGTGATTACACAGTTCCGTTTGTATGTGGTTGCCGTGATATCGGAGAAGCTGCACGTCGTATTGCAGAAGGTGCATCTATGCTTCGTACAAAAGGTGAACCAGGAACAGGAAACATTGTAGAGGCAGTGCGTCATATGCGCCAAGTCAATGCAGAAATCCGTCAAGTTGCAAGTCTACGTGAAGATGAGTTAATGACATATGCAAAAAATACTGGTGCTCCTTATGAAGTACTCCTTGAAATTAAACGCCTTGGTCGTTTGCCGGTTGTAAACTTTGCAGCAGGTGGTGTAGCAACACCAGCAGATGCAGCGTTAATGATGCAACTTGGTGCGGATGGTGTATTTGTTGGATCTGGTATCTTCAAATCAGAGAATCCAGAGAAATTTGCACGTGCGATCGTTGAAGCGACGACTCATTATGAGGATTACGAACTAATTGCAAGCCTTTCTAAAGGATTAGGTAATGCGATGAAAGGTATCGAAATTTCAACGTTATTACCAGAACAACGCATGCAAGAGCGCGGATGGTAATTGAAGGAGAACTTTAAAATGGTGAAAATCGGTGTACTAGGTCTTCAAGGTGCAGTTCGTGAGCATGTAAAATCAGTTGAAGCAAGTGGTGCAGAAGCTGTTGTTGTAAAGCGTATAGAGCAACTTGAAGAGATTGATGGTCTTATTTTACCAGGCGGTGAAAGTACAACAATGCGCCGTCTTATTGATAAGTATGCTTTCATGGAACCACTTCGTACATTCGCGAAGTCTGGTAAACCAATGTTTGGTACATGTGCAGGAATGATTCTTCTTGCAAAAACACTTATTGGCTATGAAGAAGCACATATTGGTGCTATGGATATTACAGTTGAGCGCAATGCGTTCGGGCGTCAAAAAGATAGCTTCGAAGCTGCACTTTCTATTAAAGGTGTGGGAGAAGATTTTGTTGGCGTATTTATTCGTGCCCCGTATGTTGTAGATGTAGCAGATGATGTCGAAGTGCTTTCTACGCATGGCGACCGAATGGTAGCGGTAAAACAAAAACAGTTTCTAGCTGCTTCATTCCATCCGGAATTAACGGATGATCATCGTGTAACAGCATACTTTGTAGAAATGGTAAAAGAAGCGAAAATGAAAAAAGTTGTATAAGTAACTTGCAACTTGTATAAGATTATAGTAAATTGATGGTAACAATTTTATAAAATAAGCGTGTTGATAGGAAGTAGTAACAAATGTGGTTTCTTATAGAGAGTCGATGGTTGGTGGAAATCGATAGAAACAGTTTGTGAATCCATCCTGGAATGGAATGTGGAATATCTTTATGATTAGTAAACGTTCCCGGTGAAGAGCCGTTATTTCTACTTGAGAGGAAGGCGGTAATGCTTTCAACTAGGGTGGCAACGCGGGTTAACTCCCGTCCCTTTATATAGGGACGGGAGTTTTTTGTGTTTTATAAAATAAAAGGAGGAGTATATAATGCTTGATATTAAATTTTTACGTACAAATTTTGAAGAAGTAAAAGCAAAGTTACAACATAGAGGCGAAGATTTAACTGATTTTGGTCGCTTTGAAGAGTTAGATACAAGAAGAAGAGAACTACTTGTTCAAACAGAGGAACTAAAAAGTAAACGTAATGAAGTATCTCAACAAATCTCTGTATTGAAGCGCGAAAAGAAAGATGCGGAAGCTCTAATTCTAGAAATGCGTGAAGTTGGAGAAAAAGTAAAAGATCTTGATAATGAACTTCGTACAGTTGAAGAAGATTTAGAAAGATTAATGTTATCTATTCCAAATATCCCTCATGAATCTGCTCCAGTTGGTGAAACAGAGGATGATAATGTAGTAGCGCGTACTTGGGGAGATGTGAAGGAATTTGCTTTTGAACCAAAACCACATTGGGATCTTGCTACAGATTTAGGAATTCTAGACTTTGAACGTGCTGGGAAAGTAACGGGAAGCCGTTTCGTATTCTATAAAGGTGCTGGCGCAAGATTAGAGCGTGCTTTAATTAGCTTTATGCTTGATCTTCATACTGATGAGCATGGATACGAAGAAGTATTACCTCCGTATATGGTAAACCGTGCAAGTATGACAGGTACTGGACAACTTCCAAAGTTTGAAGAAGATGCATTCCGTATTGAAAGTGAAGATTACTTCTTAATTCCAACAGCTGAAGTACCTGTAACGAATATGCACCGTGATGAAATCTTAAATAAAGAGCAATTGCCTATAAGATATGCTGCATTTAGCTCTTGTTTCCGTTCTGAAGCAGGTTCAGCTGGTCGTGATACACGTGGTTTAATTCGTCAGCATCAGTTCAATAAAGTAGAGCTTGTAAAGTTCGTGAAACCAGAAGATTCTTATGAAGAGTTAGAAAAACTAACAAATGATGCAGAACGCGTGTTACAATTGTTAGAGTTGCCATATCGCGTTATGAGCATGTGCACAGGCGATTTAGGATTTACAGCAGCGAAGAAATACGATATCGAAGTATGGATTCCAAGCTATGGCACATATCGTGAAATTTCTTCTTGTAGTAATTTTGAGGCTTTCCAAGCGAGACGTGCAAATATCCGTTTCCGTCGTGAACCAAACGGAAAACCAGAACATGTTCATACATTAAATGGATCTGGTCTTGCAATTGGACGTACGGTGGCAGCTATTTTAGAGAATTACCAACAAGAAGATGGTACAATTATAATTCCAGAAGTTCTTCGCCCTTATATGGGAGGAAAAACAGTTATTAAGTAAATTTATAAACATTCATCGGTATGAGTGATTGGTAATTATGAGCGTTGTCAGTACTATAATGTAGGAGAGGGGAAGTAAAATTTTCCTTTCCTCATAATTTATTTTAGTAGGGTTGACTAACTGTTTTTCTTTTGATATTATATTTGATGTCAATATGGAGGTATACCCAAGTCTGGCTGAAGGGATCGGTCTTGAAAACCGACAGGCGGCGAGAGTCGCGCGGGGGTTCGAATCCCTCTACCTCCTCCAGATATAATTGACAACAGCGCATATAAGTGGAGATTGGAGAACTCGTTACCAACACGTAACGAGTTTTTATTTTAAAACCAATCATAAAGTATGGTGTAAGGCGATTTTGTCCTTATTACACACTCATATTCCGATGATTATCTTCATAGATATGAAAGGAGTCAACATGGATCTTATTATACAAACGTTTCCTTTAGATGGAAAAACTTTATATTATGTACAATGTCCTGTCTGTAAGAACAATAGAATTTTAAACAGTGGTGCAAACGTATCACGCATTATTAGCGATGATACATTCCGTAAACTTTGTGGTTGCACTTGTGATGTAAAACAAACTGCGACAAAAGTAGAGGCGCCAAAAAAAGTTAAAAAAGAAGCTGTAAAGAAAGAAGCAGCTCCAAAACGTACAGGTAAAGTATTAACAGCGGTAATTAACGGGAAAGAAATGACTGTTAAAGAGATCGCTGAGACATACGATATTAGTACAAGTACGGTTCGTCAGCGTATTAACGCTGGAAAACCTGAGAGTGAAATTATTGCTCCAACAAAGAAGAAATAATTTAATAGAAAAACCCGTGCGTATGCACGGGTTTTTTATTTTACAAGTTTACGTGTTTGTTTTAAAAAATGGCCAATTTTTTTAATGATTGGTTCAATAGAATCTCCATCTTTTAAAATATCGTATTCATTAATGTTTAATCGTAAAACAGGGCATGAATTAAAGTTATTGATCCAGTTTTCGTAACGCCCATGCATCTCTTTCCAATACTCAATTGGTGTTTGCTGCTCCATCGGGCGTCCGCGTTCTTGAATACGGTCTACAATATCATCGAAAGAACCCTCTAAGTAAATTAATAAGTCTGGATGAGGGAAGTAAGGAGTCATGACCATAGCGTCAAATAAACCTTTATATGTTTCGTAATCAGTTTCCGTCATTGTACCTTTTTCATGATGCATCTTTGCAAAAATGCCAGTGTCTTCATAGATAGAACGGTCTTGAACAAAACCGCCACCATATTCAAAAATTCTCTTTTGTTCTTTAAATCGTTCTGCTAAAAAGTATACTTGCAAGTGGAAGCTCCAGCGTGTGAAATCGGCATAGAACTTGTCCAAATATGGATTAGAATCTACTTTTTCAAATGATGTGCGATAACCTAAAGCGTTAGCTAGTGCAGTTGTCATAGTTGATTTTCCGACACCTACTGTTCCAGCGATAGTAATTACTGCATCATTTGGTATATCATATTTTTGCCTTAAATTCATTATTATTTCGACTCCTTTAAGAGAGTATTTTGAAGGGCGGATAGGATGACGTTTAAATCATCGGGATTTTGTACAAAATCCATATCGTCTCCGTTAAATTTCAACACCGGGATATCTGGATGGTCCTTTTTAAAAGTATCCATTGCTGTTTCGTAATCTTTTGTGAGCTGTAGTAAGTAATTTGGATCCATATTTTTTTCGAATTCTCTTCCGCGCATTGCGATTCGCTTTTGTAATGTTTCCAGGCTAGCTGTTAAATAAACGATGACATTTGGTACAGGCATATCTTGTGTAAGGATACGGTAGATTTGCATGTACTTGTCATATTGAGAATCTTTTAATGTACGGGATGCAAAAATTAAATTTTTAAATATATGATAATCAGCTACTACTGGCTTCCTTTGATTCAAATACTTTATGTTAATGTCTTCTAGTTGTTTGTATCTATTACAAAGAAAGAACATCTCTGTTTGAAAACTCCATTCGTCGATGTCTTCATAGAACTTTCCTAAAAAAGGGTTTTCATCAACAATCTCTTTTAGTAAGTGGAGTTGCATGTGAGCTGAAATTGCCTTCGCAAGTGAGGTTTTTCCAACACCAATTGGTCCTTCAACCGTGATAAATGGTACTCCGGTCACGCTGTTTCCTCCTTTCAATCAGTGATTTGCCGTGACTACTAAAAACACAAAACAGAATTATTGTAGCACAAGAGGGAAGCGAGCGGGTTAATTTGATATAAAAAGTTAGAAAATAGATATATGTATTAATTAAATTTTATTTGGGATGACGGTACTATATTTGCTTTTAATGTGGCTTCCATTATTTTTAAAGCATGCAGGTTATCCTGATCATGATTAGAGGCAATACAGTCCTGTGGTACATACAGTGTATAATTTCTCATATGTGCATCGTTAGCTGTAAAAAGAATACATATATTACCGGCAATTCCTGTTAATATTAGGTTTTCTATTTTCAAATAGCCTAATAAAGAATTTAAAGGTGTTTCATAAAAGGCAGAGTAATGTGGTTTAATAAAAATGTAATCGTCAGAATTTGGAGCAATCTTATGAATGATATTTTCACTATATTCATTTGTACAATGAGTAATCAGTTGGTCAATATCAGATCTCCAAAGTTGATAATGGTCATTAATATAAATTATGGGATAGCCGAAGGATTTCATCGTTTTCTTTAAATGTAAAATAGGATTTGTTATAATTTCGCATTTCTTGGCTAGGATGGGCCCATGTGAAAATTGAAAATCATTAATCATATCGATGATGAGTAAGGCAGTATTCTTCATATGTAATCCCCTCTCTTTTTTCTTAGGGTGGATTGAATTTGTAAAAGTTATCCCATGGTGTAGTAAATGGAAATAAGCGTATTTTATTTGTAATGAAAGGACTATGTTATGGAACGTGATCAAGATATTTATTTTATGCAGTTGGCAATAGAAGAGGCTAAAAAAGCAGAGGCAATACAAGAAGTACCGATTGGTGCAGTTATAGTGTTAGATGGTGAGGTAATTAGTGTTGCTCATAATTTAAGGGAAACTGAGCAAAGATCAATAGCTCACGCTGAGTTGTTAGCTATTGATGAGGCGTGCAAAAAATTAGGGACATGGCGTTTAGAAGATGCGACGTTATATGTAACATTAGAGCCTTGTCCGATGTGTGCGGGTGGAATTGTTTTATCACGAGTGAAGCGAGTTGTATATGGTGCAAGTGATCCAAAGGGTGGATGTGCAGGGACATTAATGAATCTTTTAACGGATGAACGCTTTAATCATCAATGTGAAGTAGTAGCTGGTGTATCAGAAGAAGAATGCGGTACGTTGTTAACAAACTTTTTTAGAGAACTTCGTAAAAAAAGAAAAGCGATCAAGAAATTAGAGAAAAGCAACGAGAATTAACGTATTTGCATTTTATAAAAAAACAAGTTATACTGATAGTGCCTTTAATGAAGGCAACCGAATATTGGTTTTAACTTTGCCGTGCTAAGCGGGGAGGTAGCGGTGCCCTATACTCGCAATCCGCTCTAGCGAGGCCGAATCCCTTCTCGAGGTTATGTTGCTGTAAGGCCTGCCTTAAGTAAGTGGTGTTGACGTTTGGGTCCTGCGCAACGGGACCCCGTGAACCTTGTCAGGTCCGGAAGGAAGCAGCAATAAGCGGGTTTTCTCGTGTGCCGCAGGAGTGCCTGAACCGAGCTAACTGCTTAAGTAACGCTTATGGTACGTAATCGACAGAAGGTGCACGGCAGTTATATATGTATACAAAACTCACCTTAATACTAAGGTGGGTTTTTTGTATAGAAAATAACTTTTGGAATCTATAAACAGAATGGGTTATAATAAATGAGATAATAACCTTTGAGGGAGGCCGTATTTTCGTGTCATACCAAGCGTTATACCGAACATGGAGACCGCAAAAATTTGAAGATGTAGTCGGTCAAAAGCACGTCACAAAAACGTTGCAAAATGCCCTTCTTCAAGAGAAAGTTTCACATGCGTATTTATTTTCTGGCCCGAGGGGAACAGGGAAAACGACAATTGCAAAAGTATTTGCAAAAGCAATCAACTGTGAACATGCTCCGGTAGCTGAGCCTTGTAATGAATGTCCCTCTTGTTTAGGGATTACGCAAGGATCTATTTCAGATGTATTAGAAATTGATGCGGCTTCAAATAACGGTGTAGATGAAATCCGAGATATTAGAGATAAAGTAAAATATGCTCCAAGTGCTGTAGAATATAAAGTATACATTATTGATGAAGTCCACATGCTTTCCATGGGTGCCTTCAATGCGCTTTTAAAAACGTTAGAAGAGCCGCCAGGACATGTCATCTTTATTTTGGCAACAACAGAACCGCATAAGATACCACCTACAATCATTTCACGTTGTCAGCGTTTCGAATTCCGAAAAATATCAGTAAATGATATTGTTGAGAGATTATCGACGGTTGTGACCAATGAAGGTACGCAAGTAGAAGATGAGGCGTTACAAATTGTTGCGCGTGCCGCTGAAGGTGGTATGCGTGATGCGCTTAGTCTTATTGATCAGGCGATATCTTATAGTGATGAGACAGTTACAACAGAAGATGTATTAGCTGTAACAGGTTCTGTTTCTCAGCAATACTTAGGCAACTTAGTAGAATGTATACGTGAAAATGATGTATCAAGAGCATTACGTATCATAGATGAGATGATGGGGAAAGGGAAAGATCCTGTTCGCTTCATGGAGGATTTCATTTACTATTATCGTGATATGCTTTTATATCAAACTTCACCACAACTGGAACATATGTTGGAACGAGTAATGGTAGATGAGCAATTCCGGATGTTAAGTGAAGAAATGCAACCGGAAGCAATCTATGAAATCATTCATACTCTTAGTAAAGGACAACAGGAAATGAAGTGGACAAATCATCCGCGAATTTTCTTAGAAGTTGTTATGGTACAACTGTGTCAACAGTTTATGATGCAAGCAAACGGTGCAGATCGTTTACAAGCAATTATGAACAGGATGCAGCAATTGGAGAAAGAGTTAGAACAAGTCAAAAAGAATGGTGTGCCGGCTGGTGTGCAGCAGGAAGTCAGAGAGACACGTGCAGCACCAAAGCCAGTGCGGACAGGTAGTATGAAGATTCCTGTTGGACGCGTAAATGAAGTATTAAAGCAAGCAAAGCGTCAAGATTTAGAACAATTAAAGGCTGTATGGGGTGAGTTGCTAGGAAGACTCAAAGCATACAACAAAGTAGCGTTTGCTGTTTTGTTAGAAAATAGTGAACCGGTAGCGGCTTCGGATGATACTTACGTTTTAGCGTTTCAATATGAGATTCACTGTAAAATGGCAAGCGAAAATCGAGAAGCTATGGATACAGTGGAACAAGCTTTATTTGAATTGCTAAGTAAAAGATTAAATATGATTGCCATTCCAAAAAGTGAATGGGGTAAAATCCGTGAAGATTTTTTACAGCGTGAAGGTGGGAATTCTGAAGAAAGCCCAGAGAAGAAAGAAGATCCTCTTATAGAAGAGGCAGTAAAATTAGTAGGGCAAGAACTTATTGAAATAAAAGAGTAATAATAATTAGGAGGAATTAATTATGATGCGTGGCGGAATGGGAAATATGAATAACATGATGAAACAAATGCAAAAAATGCAAAAAGATATGGCAAAAGCGCAAGAAGAACTTGGCGAAAAGACAGTTGAAGGTACAGCTGGCGGCGGTATGATTACAGTTATTGCAAATGGTCATAAGCAAATTCTTGAAGTGAAAGTTAAAGAGGAAGTTGTAGATCCAGAAGATATCGAAATGTTACAAGACTTAGTGTTAGCTGCAACGAATGATGCGCTTAAAAAAGCTGATGAACTTTCAAACTCTACAATGGGTAAATTTACAAAAGGCTTAAACTTACCAGGTGGAATGTTCTAGGAGGATATTGATATATGCATTATCCAGAACCAATATCAAAACTAATTGATAGTTTTATGAAATTGCCAGGAATCGGACCGAAAACAGCGGTTCGGTTGGCATTTTTCGTATTAGATATGAAAGAAGACGATGTGTTAGGTTTTGCGAAAGCACTTGTAAATGCGAAGCGAGACTTAGCATATTGTTCTGTATGCGGGCATATTACTGACCGTGATCCTTGTTATATTTGTAACGATTCACATCGAGATCAATCAGTTGTTTGTGTCGTGCAAGAACCGAAAGATGTAATCGCAATGGAAAAAATGAAAGAGTATCAAGGTGTATATCATGTGTTACGCGGTGCTATTTC
>NZ_CAKLBZ010000001.1:32500-82500 GCF_921008455.1 Bacillus basilensis
AAGGAGAGGGGTTAGCGTAAGCGAAGCTCTGAACTGAAGCCCCAGTAAACGGCGGCCGTAACTATAACGGTCCTAAGGTAGCGAAATTCCTTGTCGGGTAAGTTCCGACCCGCACGAAAGGTGTAACGATTTGGGCACTGTCTCAACCAGAGACTCGGTGAAATTATAGTACCTGTGAAGATGCAGGTTACCCGCGACAGGACGGAAAGACCCCGTGGAGCTTTACTGTAGCCTGATATTGAATTTTGGTACAGTTTGTACAGGATAGGCGGGAGCCTTTGAAACCGGAGCGCTAGCTTCGGTGGAGGCGCTGGTGGGATACCGCCCTGACTGTATTGAAATTCTAACCTACGGGTCTTATCGACCCGGGAGACAGTGTCAGGTGGGCAGTTTGACTGGGGCGGTCGCCTCCTAAAGTGTAACGGAGGCGCCCAAAGGTTCCCTCAGAATGGTTGGAAATCATTCGTAGAGTGCAAAGGCATAAGGGAGCTTGACTGCGAGACCTACAAGTCGAGCAGGGACGAAAGTCGGGCTTAGTGATCCGGTGGTTCCGCATGGAAGGGCCATCGCTCAACGGATAAAAGCTACCCCGGGGATAACAGGCTTATCTCCCCCAAGAGTCCACATCGACGGGGAGGTTTGGCACCTCGATGTCGGCTCATCGCATCCTGGGGCTGTAGTCGGTCCCAAGGGTTGGGCTGTTCGCCCATTAAAGCGGTACGCGAGCTGGGTTCAGAACGTCGTGAGACAGTTCGGTCCCTATCCGTCGTGGGCGTAGGAAATTTGAGAGGAGCTGTCCTTAGTACGAGAGGACCGGGATGGACGCACCGCTGGTGTACCAGTTGTTCTGCCAAGGGCATAGCTGGGTAGCTATGTGCGGAAGGGATAAGTGCTGAAAGCATCTAAGCATGAAGCCCCCCTCAAGATGAGATTTCCCATAGCGTAAGCTAGTAAGATCCCTGAAAGATGATCAGGTTGATAGGTTCGAGGTGGAAGCATGGTGACATGTGGAGCTGACGAATACTAATAGATCGAGGACTTAACCATATAATATGTAGCAAATGTTATCTAGTTTTGAAGGAATATGCCTTCATAGTTTGGTGATGATGGCAGAGAGGTCACACCCGTTCCCATACCGAACACGGAAGTTAAGCTCTCTAGCGCCGATGGTAGTTGGGACCTTGTCCCTGTGAGAGTAGGACGTCGCCAAGCAAGCTAAAACACGAATCAAATGATTCGTGTTTTTTTGTGTTTTCAAACAGCGCGCAAAAAGAAGTAATGGTAATACAAACACGTTGCCCAAGGGTGAATCATATTATATAAGAGATTGATGTATATTTTTCTGTAAATTGTTAAGGAATAGGAGTATAAAATATGTCCATTTAAATAGGGAGGGCAAGATATGAAATCACAAAATGAAGTTTGTATTGTTTGTGAGACAGAAAGAAAAGAAGGGATATATATTTATAATAATTTGATATGTTATGAATGTGAAAAGGATATGGTGAATACGGAGACAAATGATCCGAAGTATATATATTATTTAAAACAGCTTCGGAAATTAGAAGCATCATATTTTTAAATAGGCATATGCCTATTATTTTTTTTGTTCTGTATAATAGATAAAGAATGAAATAATAAGGAAGAGATATAAATGAATCAAAATCGCATACCTTTATATGAGGCATTAATAGAGTTTAAAGAAAGAGGGCCGTTATCCTTTCATGTTCCAGGACATAAAAGTGGTTTAAACTTCCCTCAGGAGGCAGTAGAGGGGTTTAAAGATATACTATCTATCGATGTAACTGAGTTGTCAGGATTAGATGATTTACATAGTCCATTTGAATGTATAGATGAGGCACAACAATTATTAGCTGATGTATATGGAGTGGAAAAAAGTTATTTTTTAATTAATGGTTCAACAGTGGGGAACCTAGCAATGATTTTGTCTTGTTGCGGGGAACATGATATTGTTCTTGTACAAAGAAATTGTCATAAATCAATTATTAATGGTTTAAAATTAGCGGGAGCAAATCCGATTTTTTTAGATCCATGGATTGATGAAGCTTATAACGTACCAGTGGGAATTCATAATGAGGTTATTAAGGAAGCGATTGAAAAATATCCAAATGCTAAAGCACTCATTTTAACACACCCTAATTATTATGGTATGGGGGTAGATCTAGAAGTAAGTATTGGTTATGCACATGCACATAAAATTCCTGTTTTAGTAGATGAAGCACATGGTGCTCATTTTTGCTTAGGTGGAGCATTTCCAAAGTCAGCGTTAGCATATGGGGCAGATATTGTAGTTCATTCTGCACATAAAACATTACCGGCGATGACGATGGGATCCTATTTACATATAACTAGTAACTTAGTGAAAGAAGAAAAAGTTTCTACCTATTTAAGTATGCTACAATCTAGTAGTCCATCGTATCCAATTATGACTTCTCTTGATATTGCACGTTTTACAATAGCGCGTATAAAAGAAGAGGGACATGATGAAATTGTCGAGTTTTTACGGGAATTTAAAGAAGAATTGTCTTCTATTCCACAAATAGCTATTTTACAATATCCATTACAAGACGAGTTAAAGGTTACCGTACAGACACGTTGTCAGTTATCAGGATACGAATTACAGTCTGTATTTGAAAAGGTAGGTATATATACGGAAATGGCAGATCCATATAATGTCCTATTTATTTTGCCCTTGCAAGCAAATAAGGAGTATATGAAGGCCATAGAGATGATTCGAGTGGCATTGCAATATTATGAGGTCAAAGACAAGAGGGAATCTATTCGTTATACTTATAAAGGAGAAATTTCTCCTTTACCGTATACATATAAACAACTAGAAGGATATGAAACAAAAGTAGTATCTGTAGAAGAAGCAGTTGGTATGATAGCGGCGGAAATGATAATTCCGTATCCACCTGGAATTCCATTGATTATGTACGGGGAAAGAATTACTTCAGAACATAAAGAGCAAATTATGTATTTAGAGAAAGCGGGCGCTCGTTTTCAAGGTAGTACGAAATATATGAAAGTGTATGATATAGAAAGTAGGTTTTAGGATGAAGGGATTATTTGTAACAATTGAAGGTCCAGAAGGTTCGGGTAAAACAACGTTAATTCAAAGTTTATTGCCATACTTTGAACAAAAAGAACAAAAGGTAATGGCGACGAGAGAACCAGGTGGTATTGCAATTTCTGAGGATATTAGAACGATTTTACATAAACAAGAATATACGATGATGGAAGCACGTACAGAGGCACTTTTATATGCTGCTGCACGCAGACAACATTTAGTAGAAAAAGTTATGCCGGCGCTTAACGAGGGCTACCTTGTATTATGTGATCGTTTTATAGATAGCTCCTTAGCGTATCAAGGATATGCAAGAGGATTAGGTATGGATAAAGTATTTGAAATAAATCGCTTTGCAACAGAGGACTGTATGCCTAGTGTAACAATTTACTTAGACATTGAACCAGAGATTGGTTTAGCTCGAATTGAAAAAGATGCAGGACGTGAAGTGAATCGATTAGATATGGAAGATATCTCTTTCCATAAACGTGTGCGTGAAGGATATTTACAAGTTGTAGAACGTTTCTCAGATCGTATTGTATTGGTAAATGCTGATCAACCAATGGAAAAACTTATAGAAGAAGTTGTTCAGATTATAGAAGATAAATTGTTATAATAGAAGGAAAGAATGAAATAAGTGAGGTATGCATTATGACGAAGACGTGGGAGCAGCTTTCTGCTATACAACCCATCGGTGTAAAAATGTTGATGAATAGCATTGCAAAAGAGCGTATATCCCACGCTTACTTGTTAGAGGGAGGGAAAGGGACAGGAAAGTTTGCGACAGCAATTCAAATGGCAAAGAGTTTCCTCTGTTCTCAGCGGAACGGGGTAGAGCCCTGTCATGTATGTACAAATTGTAAGCGAATTGATTCAGGAAACCACCCAAACTTACATATTGTAAAACCAGACGGATTATCGATTAAGAAGCAGCAAATTCATGATTTACAAGACGAGTTTTCAAAAACAGGATTAGAAGCAAATAAAAAAGTATATATTATTGAGCACGCAGACCGCATGACAGCAAATGCAGCGAATACACTCTTGAAATTTTTAGAAGAACCAAGTAGTGATACAACAGCTATTTTACTTACTGAACAAAGTCATCAAATTTTAAATACGATTTTATCCCGCTGTCAAGTTGTTACATTTAGACCGTTACCTACGGAATCTTTAATTAGAAGATTACAGGATGAAGGTATTACGGCATCTTTAGCGACACTTGCTGCACAACTCACGAATAGTTTTGATGAAGCTTTAGCTTTATGTAGTGATGAATGGTTTGCACAAGCACGAGCTTTAGTGATAAAATTATGTGAAGCGCTCGAAAAAGACAAAGCCTCTATTTTTTTTGTACAAGAAAAATGGGGAAAGCACTTTGGAGAGAAAGAACAATTACAGCAAGGTTTAGATATGTTACTCCTTATTTATAAGGATTTATTATATGTTCAACTTGGAGAAGAAGATCGTCTTGTTTTTCATGAGCAGAAAGAGATGTTTGAATCTTTCTCCTATGCTCAGAAGCGCATTGTATCAGCTCTCTTTAATATATTAGAGGCAAAAAATAGAATCAACGCTAATGTAAATGCGCAGCTTGTGTTCGAACAGTTAGTGTTGCGGTTGCAGGAGGGATGACCGTTTTGTATGATGTAGTAGGTGTTCGCTTTAAGAAGGCCGGAAAGGTGTATTACTTTGACCCGAATCAGTTCGATATCTCTGAAAATGAGTTTGTAATTGTAGAAACAGTAAGAGGTATTGAATACGGAAAAGTAGTTATTACCAAAAAGCAAGTTGATGAAAACGACGTTGTATTACCGCTAAAAAAGGTTATTCGTATTGCCAATGAAAATGATCGTACCATTGTTGAAGAGAACAAACATGCTGCGAAAGAAGCATATCAAGTTTGTCAGCAAAAGGTAGTAGAACATAATCTTGATATGAAACTTGTAGATGTAGAGTATACGTTCGATCGCAATAAGATTATTTTCTACTTTACTGCGGATGGTCGGATTGATTTCCGCGAACTAGTGAAGGACTTAGCGGCAATTTTTAGGACAAGAATTGAACTAAGACAAATTGGTGTTCGTGATGAAGCAAAGATGCTTGGTGGTATTGGTCCATGTGGTCGTATGCTTTGTTGTTCTACTTTTTTAGGAGATTTTGAACCTGTATCCATTAAGATGGCAAAGGATCAAAATTTATCATTAAATCCTGCAAAAATCTCTGGTTTATGTGGTCGCTTAATGTGTTGCTTAAAATATGAGAATGATGAGTATGAGGCAGCAAAGGAACAACTTCCTGATTTAGATCAACGTATACAAACCCCGCATGGTACTGGCCGTGTTATCGGATTAAATATTTTAGAAAGATTAATTCAAGTGGAACTAGTAGACAAGGAACGGATAGTAGAATATACGTTAGATGAGTTAATGAATAAAGGGGTCGTTTCGAGTCAAACCACAGATTAATGAGGTGGGTGCTTGTGGAGAAAAAAGATATTTTTGCATCGGTTTCTAGTATGGAAGAGCAAATTGGACATTTATACAAACAGTTGGGAGAATTAAAACAACATCTTGCAGAGTTGTTGGAAGAAAACCAACATATAAAAATGGAAAATGAAAATTTGCGACACCGCTTTGAAGAAGTGCAGATTAAGGAAAAACAAAAAACTCAAAAACGTAAAGAAGTGAAGCCGAAGACAGATATTGGTGAAGGCTACGATAATTTAGCAAGACTATATCAAGAAGGTTTTCATATTTGTAATCTGCATTATGGAAGTGTACGTAAAGAGGGCGATTGTTTATTCTGCCTGTCATTTTTAAATAAAAAGTGAAATTACCTTTCCAATGATAATTGGAAAGGTAATTTTTTATACATGAGAGTAGAATGAAATATGTTTTTAATTAGTAGAAGATGAAATAGGGTAGGTTAAGGGTAAGAAAAGGAGTAATATATGAAATTATATGAAGATGAACGTTTAGATTACTTATTAGCACAAGAAATGAAAATTATACAAAGTCCATCGGTATTTAATTTTTCATTAGATGCTGTTTTACTTGCAGACTTTGCTTGGGTGCCAATTCAAAAAGGTAATTTACTTGATCTGTGTACAGGTAACGCAGTTGTACCCCTTCTGTTGAGTACGAGAACGAAAGGGAATATTACAGGGGTGGAAATTCAAGAACGTTTATATGATATGGGAATAAGAAGCGTTCAATACAATAAGTTAGAAGAAAGAATTCACTTAATACATGGGGATTTAAAAGATATGCCGGAGAAACTTGGACGTCATCAATATGATGTTGTCACATGTAATCCGCCGTATTTTCAAACACCTGCAACTTCTGAGAAAAATATGAATGAACATTTAGCAATAGCTCGTCATGAAATTATGTGTACATTAGAGGATGTTGTATCTGCAAGCAGTCAGCTAGTAAAACAGGGCGGGAAAGTGGCATTTGTACATCGTCCAGGTCGTTTACTAGACATTGTTACATTAATGCGTAAATACAAAATTGAACCAAAACGTGTACGATTTGTTTATCCTAAGGCAGGAAAAGAAGCGAATACATTGCTAATTGAAGGAATTAAGGACGGAAATGCAGATTTAAAAATATTGCCACCTCTTTTTGTATATGAAGAAAATAATGAATATACAAAGGAGATTCGTTCAATTTTATATGGAGAAGAATAAGCATTGTTTTTATGTAGTGGAGTGCTCTGATGGAAGTTATTATGCTGGATATACAAATCATATAGAGAAGCGGATTCAGACCCATAATAGCGGGAAAGGGGCTAGGTATACGCGTGCTAGACTTCCTGTTGTTTTAAAATACGTAGAAGACCATGAGGATAAGCGTACAGCTATGCAAGCAGAGTATTATTTTAAACAATTAAATAGAAAACAAAAAGAAGAATATATGCAAAAAGGAGAACCATATGTGGCAACAAAAAAGCTTTCAGCAAAATGAAAAGGGAGTATTATATTTAGTACCAACTCCAATTGGAAATTTAGAGGATATGACATTTCGTGCAATTCGAATTTTAAAAGAAGTAGATGTTATTGCAGCGGAGGATACAAGGCAAACGAAGAAGCTTTGTAATTATTTTGAAATTGAAACACCTGTGATGAGTTACCATGAACATAACAAAGAAGTAAGTGGACGAAAAATTTTAGATAAGTTAGCAGATGGTAAGACTGTAGCCGTTGTGAGTGATGCTGGTATGCCGTGTATTTCAGACCCTGGTTACGATATTGTTGTAGAGGCTGTAGCGGAACAGTATCATGTTATCCCGCTTCCTGGGGCAAATGCAGCACTTACAGCATTAATTGCATCAGGTCTTGAAACAAAACAGTTTTATTTCTATGGATTTTTACAAAGAAATAAAAAAGAAAGAAAAATGGAGTTAGAGAAGCTTCGTTATGTACAACCTACAATAATGTTTTATGAAGCACCTCACCGTTTAGATGATACTTTAATCTCGATGCAAGAAGTGTTGGGAAATAGAGAAATTGTATTATGTCGAGAGTTAACGAAAAAATTTGAGGAATTTATTCGAGGGACAATCGAAGAAGCAATTGAGTGGACGAAACAAAATGAAGTTCGTGGCGAGTTTTGTATTTTAGTAGCTGGTTCAACGGAAGAACCTGCCCCAGAAGAACAATGGTGGGAATCTATTTCAGTATATAATCATATTGAACATTATATAAATGAAAAAGGTATGAATTCAAAAGAGGCGATAAAAACAGTCGCTAAAGATCGAGATTTGTCGAAACGCGATGTATATCAAATCTATCATGTCGATAAAAAATAAGCTTCTCATAATTGAGAAGCTTATTTTGCTGTTTCGATATAATCTTGAAGTTCGTTTAAGATTTGCTCAGCGCCTTCTTTGCTTAAGATAATTTTACCTTCAGCTAAAGATAGGTTACCATCAGATACTTCACCAGTTACTTGGCAAGTCATGTTTGGTTTATATTTTTTTAAGATGATTTTCTCGTCATCAACATAGATTTCAAGTGCATCCTTTTCTGCAATACCTAACGTACGGCGTAATTCGATTGGAATTACTACACGACCTAATTCATCAACTTTACGAACGATACCAGTAGATTTCATAATTCTTTTCCTCCTAAAGAAATAGTTTATAAGTTTCGAGTCTATTTTTAGATTCGTCATTTTTCGACAAAATACCCTATGGACATATGATACCAATCATTTACATTTCCGTCAATTCTTTAATTCTATATTTTTTAAAAAGATTTATAGAGTTCTTACTTCTTATATATAATAGAATGGGAGTAATTTCTACTATTATTTCACTTTATTTTCTGAAAAAATTATAAACTTCGAGTGACGATTGTATATTTTCTTGAAATATGAGTAATAGATGATAAAGATACTAGTCATTAACTCGTTTTTATCCTGCTATTTGCCGAGCAGTAAGATTCCAAATTCAAAATTTGACTGGAGCAAAGAAGTTAAGTGGGAGTCGAGCTGCTTATAAAAGCCCGATTGGTGCGGGCTAATAATCCGCGTGAGTGAACACCCCCACAGATTAAAGTTTCACTTTATATATAAGTTTTTGATATACTATTTATAAATACATATGAGGTTATCCGGGAGGTCCAAAACAATGACAGAGGAAAAAAAATCCTTTTATATTACTACCCCAATTTATTATCCAAGTGGAAAATTACACATTGGACATGCTTATACGACAGTAGCAGGAGATGCAATGGCACGATATAAGCGTATGCAAGGATACAATGTTCATTATTTAACAGGAACTGATGAGCATGGACAGAAGATCCAAAAAAAAGCAGAAGAATTAAATATTACACCACAAGCATATGTGGATAATATTGTTGCAGGAATTAAAGAACTTTGGGAGAAGATGGATATCTCTTATGATGATTTTATTCGTACAACTGAAGATCGTCATAAAGATGTTGTTGAAAAAATCTTCAAGCAACTAGTAGATCAAGGTGATATTTATCTTGATGAATATGAAGGTTGGTATTCTGTACAAGATGAGACATTCTATACGGAGCATCAATTAGTAGATCCAATTATGGAAGGTGACAAAGTAGTTGGAGGAAAAAGTCCAGATAGTGGTCATGATGTAGAACTTGTTCGTGAAGAATCATATTTCTTTAGAATGGGTAAATATGTCGACAGACTATTAAAATTCTATGAAGATAATCCACATTTCATTCAGCCAGAGTCTCGTAAGAATGAAATGATTAATAACTTCATTAAACCAGGCTTAGAAGATTTAGCAGTTTCTCGTACTTCATTTGACTGGGGAGTACGTGTTCCAGGTAATCCGAAACACGTTATTTACGTATGGGTTGACGCATTATCTAACTACATTACAGCATTAGGTTATGGAACAGAAAATGAAGAGATGTATAAGAAATTCTGGCCAGCAGACGTGCATTTAGTTGGAAAAGAAATCGTTCGTTTCCATACAATTTATTGGCCAATCATTTTAATGGCATTAGATTTACCTCTTCCGAAAAAAGTCTTTGCTCACGGTTGGATTTTAATGAAGGATGGAAAGATGAGTAAGTCAAAAGGAAACGTAGTAGATCCAGTTACATTAATCGATCGTTACGGATTAGATGCATTACGTTATTACTTACTTCGTGAAGTTCCATTCGGATCTGATGGTGTATTCACACCAGAAGGATTTGTTGAGCGTATTAATTTCGATCTAGCAAATGACTTAGGTAACTTATTAAATCGTACAGTAGCTATGATTGATAAGTACTTTAACGGGGAAATCCCTGCATTTAAAGCAAATGTAACGGAATTTGATGAAACATTAGTAACGTTTGCAAAAGATACATTGAAAAAAGTAGAAGAGGCAATGGAGAATATGGAATTCTCTGTAGCGCTAAGTTCAATTTGGCAATTGGTTAGCCGTACGAATAAATATATCGATGAAACACAACCATGGGTATTAGCAAAAGATGAGAGTGATCGTGAAAAGTTAGCTTCTGTAATGGCTCATTTAGCAGAAGTACTTCGTCAAACAGGTATTATGCTTATGCCATTCTTAACAGTAGCACCAAGCAAGATGTTCGCTCAGCTTGGTCTTACTGATGAAGCACATAAATCTTGGGAAAGCCTATCTACAATTGGCTGTATTCCAGCTGGAACAAAAGTAGAAAAAGGAAACCCAATTTTCCCTCGCTTAGAAATGGAAGTGGAAGTAGAGTACATTAAGGAACAAATGAAAAGCTCTGCTCCTAAAATAGAAGAGAAAAAAGAAGAAGAACCGAAGGCAGAAGAAATTACAATTGATGATTTCTTTAAAGTAGAATTACGCGTAGCAGAAGTACTATCTGCTGAACCTGTGAAAAAAGCAGATAAGTTGTTGAAAATCCAGCTAGACTTAGGCACGGAAAAGCGTCAAGTCGTTTCTGGGATTGCAAAATTCTATTCGCTAGAAGAACTAAAAGGTAAAAAGGTTATTTGTGTAACAAACTTAAAACCTGTAAAATTACGCGGTGAATTATCACAAGGTATGATTTTAGCGGGTGAAGAGAATGGCGTATTGTCATTAGCATCAATCGACCAAAATTTACCAAATGGTACAAAAATCAAGTAATTAAGACAAGAAAAGAGATGTTTCACGTGTAACATGTGTGAAGCGTCTTTTTTCTTTTTACATTCTCTATTTTTGCATTAAGATTGTAGTATTGTTATCGTTAAGTTATTAAAGAGTTTATTTGTGTAGAATAAATTTGATTTCAATATAAAAGGAGTTATGTATTATGTTGTTTGATACACATTCACATTTGAATGCAGAGCAATTTGAAGAAGATTTGCAAGAAGTTATTGCGCGAATGAAAGAAGCGGGAGTTGCTTATACAGTTGTTGTTGGTTTTGATGAAGTAACGATAAAAAAGGCGATTGAATTAGCCGAAGCCTATGATTTTATTTACGCTGCGGTTGGATGGCATCCAGTTGATGCAATCGACATGACAGAAGAGCATTTAGCGTGGTTAGAAGAACTTGCTTCCCATCCTAAAGTCGTTGCCCTTGGAGAAATGGGCTTAGATTATCACTGGGATAAGTCTCCAAAAGAAATACAGAAGGAAGTATTCCGTAAACAAATTACATTAGCAAAAAAGGTAAAATTGCCGATTATTATACATAACCGCGATGCAACTCAAGATATTGTTGATATTCTGGAAGAAGAGAATGCGGCTGAAGTGGGAGGTATTATGCATTGCTTTAGCGGCAGCGTAGAAGTAGCGCAGCGATGTGTAGATATGAACTTTTTAATTTCATTAGGCGGACCGGTTACATTTAAGAATGCTAAGAAACCGAAAGAAGTTGCTGCAGAGATTCCATTAGAAAAATTGTTAATCGAGACGGATTGTCCATATTTAACACCACATCCATTTCGAGGGAAACGAAATGAACCGAGCTATGTAAAACTTGTAGCAGAAGAAATTGCGAACTTAAAAGGAATTTCTTATGAGGAAGTAGCAGAAATAACAACAAAAAATGCAAAAGCTTTATTTGGTGTTGAATAAAAAGGAGTGGGAGAACCCATTCTTTTTTATTTTTGTGAAAAAATAGGGTCGAATGAGAAAGTGTTACAATAAGGAGAGAGAACAAAGTTTTGGACATTCTATTTTTTAAAATGTAAGAATGGGGAAAATAATAATGGAAAAGTCGTCATTTTTTTGTTTTACTAAGTAGAGACGAAACGAGTGTGGAGGCAAGCATGAAAATTAAAGAGATTATCGTTGTAGAAGGTAAAGATGATACAGTTGCGATTAAGCGCGCTGTTGATGCGGATACAATTGAAACGAACGGTTCAGCAATCGGTGATCATGTTATTGAGCAAGTTAAATTAGCGCTGCAAAAAAGAGGCGTTATTATTTTCACAGATCCGGATTATCCTGGAGAGCGTATTCGAAAAATTATTTCTGATAAGGTTCCGGGATGTAAACATGCTTTTTTACCGAAGGAAGAAGCACTTGCTAAAAGGAAAAAAGCCGTCGGAATTGAACATGCTTCTAATGAATCAATTCGCCGTGCTTTAGAGAATATACATGAAGAAATGGAAGCTTACACAAGTGAAATTAGTTGGAGCGATCTAGTCGATGCAGGCTTAGTGGGCGGAGAAATGGCAAAGAGTCGCAGAGAAAGAATGGGTAAGCTATTAAAGATTGGTTATACAAATGCAAAACAGTTACATAAACGTTTACAAATGTTTCAAGTTTCAAAAGAATCGTTTGCAGAGGCTTATAAGCAAGTCATACAGGAGGAAAGAAAATGAAGGATATCGCAACGCCAAATCGTACGAAAGACATTGTTGAAAAGTATGGATTTTCATTCAAAAAGAGTTTAGGACAAAATTTTTTAATTGATACGAATGTATTAAATCGTATCGTTGATCACGCTGAAATTGGTTCAGAAAGTGGTGCAATTGAAATTGGACCAGGTATCGGTGCGTTAACAGAACAATTAGCGAAGCGTGCTAAAAAAGTAGTGGCTTTTGAAATTGATCAGAGATTGTTACCGATTTTAGATGAGACGTTAGCTCCATATAGCAACGTTACAGTTATAAATAAAGATGTACTAAAGGCAGATGTACATGAGGTGTTTAGTGAGCAATTTGAGGAAGGGCAAGATGTAATGGTAGTAGCTAACTTACCATACTATATTACAACGCCAATTTTATTTAAATTGCTGGAAGAGAAATTACCGGTTCGTGGATTTGTTGTTATGATGCAAAAAGAAGTTGGGGATCGTTTAGCTGCTAAACCTGGAACGAAAGAGTATGGTTCTTTATCAATTGCTATTCAGTATTATACAGAGGTAGAAACAGTTATGACTGTACCACGTACAGTGTTTGTACCACAACCAAATGTTGATTCTGCAATTATCCGTCTTCTAAAACGTCCGAAACCAGTTGTAGAAGTAACAGATGAGAATTTCTTCTTTGAAGTAGTACGAGCAAGTTTTGCACAGCGTCGTAAAACTTTAATGAATAATTTATCAAATAATTTAAATGGTTTCCCGAAAGATAAAGAGCTGTTAGATCGAATTTTAACAGAAGTAGAAATTGATCCAAAACGAAGAGGCGAAACGCTATCTATTGAAGAGTTTGCAACATTAAGTAATGCATTAGTTCTTCATAAATTGTCATAAGAATATAAAAGGGACAGTTCAACTTGAACTGTCCCTTTTGTCACCTTTCCTCTCCTAAATTCATACTTTAAAAACAGGTAAGATGGCCTAACGAGTTTGGAGGTAGGAGAATGGCTTTACATGTTGGAGAATTAGTGGAACGATATTCTCATAATAGGGATATCCTTTTTCGTATTATAGAAATAAAAGGCGAGATAGCTATATTGTTTGGAGAGGAAATTAGATTGGTGGCGGATGCGCCACTTGAAGACTTAATTAGTATAGATCAACGAGAACATAAAAAAAGAGCGAAGCGTGAGAAAGAAACAATGGAGCGTACGTATCGTTTGTTTCAACAAGATTATGTATTAATGAAACAAAGGCATGAACATACTTCAACCGGTGGATATACAAGTGAGGTGAATTATTTTCAAATGCCAGGACGTGTATTGCACATAGATGGAGACCCGTTATATTTGCGCAAGTGCCTAGATTTATATAATAAAATTGGTGTTCCTGTACAAGGTATTCATTGTAAAGAAACAGAGATGCATGAAAAGGTAGTAGATTTAATAGATCATTTTCGCCCGGACATTTTAGTTATTACAGGGCACGATGCGTATACAAAATCCAAAGGGGTAAAGGGAGATTTAGCAGCATATAGGCATTCAAGACATTTTGTACAGGCTGTTCGAGAAGTGCGAAAAAAATATCCATCATTGGATCAACTCGTTATTTTTGCTGGAGCATGTCAATCACACTTTGAAGCATTAATTCGAGCAGGTGCTAATTTTGCTAGTTCACCATCTAGAATTAATATTCACGCACTAGATCCTGTATATGTGGTTGGTAAAATTAGTTTTACGTCATTTATGGAGAGAGTCAACGTATGGGATGTTGTACGTAATACGATTACTGGCGAAAAGGGACTTGGCGGGATTGAGACGAGGGGGATTTTACGAACTGGATTACCCTTTCAACATTATGAAGAATAAGCAAGGTACATATGTATCTTGCTTTTTTTGTATGGAAAGGATTTAAATCAGCTTGGATAAAAAGAGACAAGAACGTACAGACTACATAATGATACTTTTACAATATAGTATTTCTTCTATCTATTCGAACGCATGATGCTTTTATAATGATATTGTCTGTGAGTTGCGGTTAATAATTGGGATAGATATATCGTGTTTTAAGTGTTCAATCTAAATTACAGCGAGGTGTAACGAAGTATATGTCAAAACGTTTAGATGAAATTAAAAGCGAATTAGATCACCATCTTGGACAGAGACTGATGTTAAAGGCAAATAGTGGGAGAAGAAAGACTGTAGAACAATCAGGTGTACTTGCAGAAACGTACCGTTCTGTTTTTGTTGTACAACTGGATCAGCAAGAAGATGCGTTGCAACGTGTATCGTATAGCTATGCGGATGTTTTAACAGAGACAGTAGAGTTAACATTTTATGGTGAACCTCATAATGAAGTGATTTTATAATTTATGTATCGTTACATATATTCCCACAAATGAAAAGCTATATTATTTTGCATACTAATTATACCGTAGCAAAATAAGGAGGGACTTTGCATTGAGTAGACGAAGAGGTGTCATGTCAAATCAATTTAAAGAAGAGCTTGCAAAAGAGCTAGGCTTTTATGATGTTGTTCAGAAAGAAGGCTGGGGCGGAATTCGTGCGAAAGATGCTGGTAACATGGTGAAACGCGCTATAGAAATTGCAGAACAGCAATTAATGAAACAAAACCAGTAGTTGTAAGATACTTTCTATGCTACGGTAGCCGAGGAGTGATTCCTCGGCTTTTTGTACTATAAAAGGTGCCATCATTTTACATAAGTAGTTTCATTCTGAATGCTTTTCGTTATAATTAGGGAAGTGTCATCGTCTTACTATAAATTTATGGTAAAATAAACGATAAAAGATTGAGTACATAGAGTGGGTGAATAGATTGAAGCTACTAGTGAAAGCACCAGCAAAGATTAATCTGTCGTTAGATGTACTGGGAAAAAGACAAGACGGATATCATGAAGTGAAAATGATTATGACAACAATTGATTTAGCGGATCGTTTAGAACTAATGGAATTAGCAGAAGACCGTATTGAAATTTTATCCCATAATCGGTATGTCCCAGACGACCAAAGGAATTTAGCTTATCAAGCAGCGAAATTATTAAAAGAGAAGTTTAATGTGAAAAAAGGCGTATCTATTACTATTGAAAAAACGATTCCGGTAGCAGCTGGATTAGCGGGTGGAAGTAGTGATGCAGCAGCGACATTACGTGGTCTTAATAAATTATGGAATTTAGGGCTTACAATTGACCAGTTAGCAGAGCTTGGCGCAGAAATTGGGTCAGATGTATCGTTTTGCGTATATGGTGGAACAGCAATTGCCACTGGAAGAGGAGAGCAAATTGAGCATATAAAAACTCCGCCTTCTTGTTGGGTTATTTTAGCAAAACCACATATTGGTGTATCTACTGCTGATGTGTATGGAAATTTAAAATTAAATCGAGTTACACATCCAAATGTAGATAAAATGGTTGATGTCATAAATGCTGGGGACTACAAAGGGATTTGTGATACTGTTGGTAACGTTTTAGAAGATGTAACGTTTGCGATGCACCCTGAAGTTGCACGTATTAAGGCACAGATGAAGCGATTTGGAGCGGATGCCGTATTAATGAGTGGAAGTGGCCCAACCGTATTTGGTCTTGTGCACCATGATTCGCGAATGCATCGTATATATAACGGGTTAAAAGGATTTTGCGAACAAGTATACGCAGTACGTTTATTGGGAGAGCGAGAAACGCTTGAATAAAGACGTATAATACGTTATGATTTGTTTAGAATATTCGTGATTTGAGGTGAGAGTATGAAAATTAGACGAAGTACAAGGTTAGTTGATATGACTTATTACTTGTTACAAAACCCTCGTCAGCTAGTTTCTCTCACTTTTTTTGCTGAAAGGTATCAATCAGCTAAGTCTTCTATTAGTGAAGATTTAGTTATTATTAAGCAAACGTTTGAACAACAAGGGGTCGGCACATTGCAAACGATACCAGGAGCAGCAGGAGGAGTGAAATATATACCATATATAAGTGAGGAAGAGGCAGATCTAATTATTGATGAGCTTTGTAGCTTATTTGAAAATCCAGATCGTATTTTGCCTGGTGGTTACTTATATATGACAGATCTTTTAAGTAATCCTCGTCATATTAATGGCGCAGGTCGTTTGTTTGCTTCTGTTTTTGCTAGGCAACCAATTGATGCGGTTATGACAGTGGCAACAAAGGGGATTCCACTTGCTTATGCAGTGGCAAATTATTTAGATGTACCGGTAGTAATTGCAAGGAAAGACAATAAGGTAACAGAGGGACCAACAGTTAGTATTAACTATGTATCAGGTTCTTCTAAGCGAATTCAAACAATGACGTTAGCAAAGCGTAGCCTTCCGGAAGGATCAAATGTTTTAATTATTGATGACTTTATGAAAGCTGGCGGAACAATTCAAGGTATGATAAGTATGTTAGAAGAGTTTAAGGCTAATGTTGTTGGTATTGGTGTATTAGTAGAATCCACGGATATTGAAGAAAGATTAATTAATAATTTTGTATCATTAATTCGTCTTTCAGAAGTTGATGTGAAGGAAAAAGCGATTCAAGTGGAAAAGGGAAATTATTCACTGGCACCATTTGAGGAAGGGCTTGTAGAGGCTGAGTAAAAAGGTAAAGCAGATAGCTTTATCTTTTTTTTATTCTATTTATAAATTATAAAATAGATGGACAAACTGCTTTTCGTGCACTATTTTTAAAGAGTAAAAATAAATAATAAAAGGGTGAAAAAAAATGAAAGTTGTTCAAACAAACAATGCACCACAAGCTATTGGACCATATTCACAAGGGGTTATTGTAAATAATATGTTTTATAGTTCAGGACAAATTCCGTTAACTGCAGGTGGAGAGCTTGTAGCAGGAGACGTGACAGTACAAACAGAGCAAGTGTTTCAAAATTTACAAGCAGTATTAGAAGAAGCGGGTGCTTCATTTGATACAGTAGTAAAAACAACAGTATTCTTAAAAGATATGGATGATTTTAATGCTGTTAATGAAGTATATGGCTCTTATTTCTCTACTCATAAGCCAGCTCGTTCTTGTGTACAAGTAGCAAAATTACCGAAAGATGTTTCAGTTGAAATCGAAGTAATTGCCCTAGTTAAGTAATTCTTTGTAAGCGATAACGTCCACTAATCTCTATATTCAATTACATTAAAAATTTTTATCTTAAAAATTTTTAAAAAATTAAAGGGAAAATAGAAATTTTGTGGAATTTATACAAATATATCGCTTATTTAGAAAAGGGTGGTGAACACAAGATGGAAGTGACTGACGTAAGATTACGCCGCGTAAACACAGAAGGCCGCATGAGAGCAATTGCCTCTATTACTCTAGACCATGAATTTGTTGTTCATGATATTCGTGTAATTGATGGTAATAATGGATTATTTGTAGCAATGCCAAGTAAACGTACTCCGGATGGAGAATTCCGTGACATTGCACATCCAATTAATTCTAATACACGCTCTAAAATTCAAGATGCGGTTTTAACAGAGTATCACCGTTTAGGCGAGTTAGAAGAGGTTGAGTTTGAAGAAGCGGGCGCTTCGTAAAATTCGAATGACAAGGGCTTTTTAAAGAAAGCCCTATAATTTTGCAACAAACTCCTGTAAGCATTTACAGGAGTTTGTTTTTTTGTGTTTATATATATTTATCGTTCGGAAAATTCTAAATTCAACAAAACAAAGAGGAAAACTTCTAATTTTTTCAAAATCATTTTAAATAGTATAGCTTATTTCTTAAAAAAGATACTAAAGAGTAAAACATCTTATAAGAATTATGGTAAAATTTAATAGTTAAAATGTGTTTCTTGAAATATATGATGATTTAGGATAATATCGTTAATGGATAAATAGGTTGCGATGGAGGGTCTATATGTCAAACAGATTTGCAGTGATTCTAGCTGCAGGCAAGGGCACACGTATGAAGTCTAAGCTATACAAAGTGCTTCATCCTGTATGTGGAAAACCTATGGTACAACATGTTGTCGATCAAGTATCTCAATTAGGATTGCAGAAACTTGTAACAGTCGTAGGACATGGTGCTGAAATGGTACAAGAACAGCTAGGAAACATAAGTGAGTTTGCATTACAAGCAGAACAACTTGGTACAGCGCATGCTGTAGATCAAGCTGCAAGTGTACTTGCAAATGAAGAAGGAACAACTTTAGTTATTTGTGGTGATACACCGCTAATAACTGCTGAAACGATGGAAGCATTGCTTCAGCAACATAAAGAAGCAGGGGCAATGGCGACGGTGCTAACAGCTTACATAGAAGAACCTGCTGGATATGGTCGTATCGTTCGTAATGAGAATGGTCATGTTGAAAAGATTGTTGAGCATAAGGATGCAAATGAGAAGGAATTAGCTATTAAAGAAATCAATACAGGTACGTATTGTTTTGATAATAAAGCTTTATTCGCCTCACTTTCTAAAGTTTCAAATGATAACGTACAAGGTGAATATTACCTGCCAGATGTTATTGAGATTTTAAAAAATGAAGGTCATATTGTATCAGCTTATCAAACAGAGCACTTCGATGAAACGTTAGGTGTTAACGACAGAGTCGCTCTATCGCAAGCGGAAATTATTATGAAAAACCGTATCAACCGAAAGAACATGGTAAATGGTGTTACAATTATTGATCCAAGTAACACGTATATTTCTGCTGATGCAATTATCGGTAGTGATACAGTTCTTCATCCAGGAACAATTATTGAGGGGAACACTGTAATTGGTTCTGATTGTGAAATTGGACCACATACAGTAATTCGTGATAGTGAAATTGGAGATCGTACGACAATTCGTCAATCTACTGTACATGATAGTAAGCTTGGTACAGAAGTATCGGTTGGTCCATTTGCACATATTCGCCCAGATTCAGTTATTGGAGATGAAGTACGCGTTGGAAACTTCGTGGAAATCAAAAAAACTGTTTTTGGTAATAGAAGTAAAGCTTCACACTTAAGTTATATCGGGGATGCACAAGTTGGAGAAGACGTGAATCTTGGTTGTGGTTCAATTACGGTGAACTATGACGGTAAGAATAAATTCAAAACTGTGATTGGTAACGGGGTATTTATTGGATGTAATTCAAACCTTGTCGCTCCTGTAACAGTTGAAGATGGTGCTTATGTGGCAGCAGGCTCTACAATTACAGAGAATGTTCCATCAAAAGCATTATCTGTAGCACGTGCACGTCAAGTTAACAAAGAAGACTATGTTGATCAATTGCTGAATAAGAAAAAATCATAATGTGGAGGGTTAATCTAGATGTCGACTCAATATCTAAATTCTAATTTGAAAGTATTCTCTTTAAACTCTAATAAGGAACTTGCTGAGCAAATTGCAAAGCACATTGGAGTAGGACTAGGAAAATGTTCTGTTGATCGTTTTAGTGATGGAGAAGTTCAAATTAACATTGAAGAAAGTATCCGTGGTTGCGATGTATTCATTATTCAATCTACAAGCTTCCCAGTAAACGAACATATCATGGAATTACTTATTATGATCGATGCATTAAAACGTGCATCTGCAAAAACAATTAATATTGTTATTCCTTACTATGGTTATGCGCGTCAAGACCGTAAAGCGCGTTCTCGTGAACCAATTACATCGAAACTTGTAGCAAACTTGCTTGAAACAGCAGGTGCAACTCGTGTAATCACTCTAGATTTACATGCTCCACAAATTCAAGGGTTCTTTGATATCCCAATCGACCACTTAATGGGTGTGCCAATTCTTTCAGATTACTTTGAAACAAAAGGTCTTAAAGATATCGTAATCGTGTCACCTGACCACGGTGGGGTAACTCGTGCTAGAAAAATGGCAGATCGCCTAAAAGCGCCAATCGCTATTATTGATAAGCGTCGTCCTCGCCCGAACGTATCAGAGGTAATGAACATTATCGGTAATATTGAAGGTAAAACAGCAATTTTAATTGATGACATCATTGATACAGCTGGTACAATTACATTAGCAGCGAACGCTCTTGTTGAGAACGGTGCTTCTGAAGTATATGCTTGCTGTACACACCCAGTATTATCTGGTCCAGCAATTGAACGTATCCAAAACTCAAATATTAAAGAGTTAGTTGTAACAAACTCTATCGTATTACCAGAAGAGAAGAAAATCGACAAAGTACATGAACTTTCAGTTGCTCCACTAATCGGAGAAGCGATCATTCGTGTATACGAAGAAGAATCTGTAAGTGTATTATTCAATTAATTGGATAGAATGAGACGTAACCAAGATTGGTTACGTCTTTTCGTATCGAAAAAAGAAAGTAGTGGTACAAGAATGAAATTGATAGTAGGACTTGGGAACCCGGGTAGAGAATATGAATTAACAAGGCATAATATTGGGTTTATGGCGATTGATGAACTTGCAAAGCGTTGGAATATTTCTTTAAACGAACAAAAATTTAAAGGGGTATTTGGTGCAGGGTTTGTTAATGGAGAAAAAGTAATCTTACTAAAGCCACTTACATATATGAATTTATCTGGGGAAAGTATTCGTCCACTTATGGATTACTATAAAATTGATGTAGAGGACTTTGTTGTTCTGTACGATGATTTAGACATCCCTGTAGGTAAATTACGCCTTCGTATGAAAGGTAGTGCTGGTGGACATAATGGTGTGAAATCAACAATTTCACATTTAGGAACACAAGAGTTTCAACGTATCCGTATGGGAATTGATCGTCCGAAAAATGGAATGAAGGTAGTAGATTACGTATTAGGACGCTTTACATCGGAAGAAATTCCTGATGTAAGTCATTCTATTGAAAAAGCGGCAGATGCATGCGAAGAATGGTTAAATAAACCGTTTCTTCAAATCATGAATACTTTCAATAGTTAAGGGTATGGTTTGGAATATTTTGTTTAGTTTTTACCCATACTAGTGGTAATTGGATTTTTAGGAGGCTAGTATGGAAGGATATTATTATTGCAGACATTGCGGGAGTAATGTAGGCTCCGTTACCGCAGAAAAAGTATATAGCGACGTTTTATTTCAACTAACAGAGCAAGAAGTAGTAGAGATGATTCATTTTCATGAGAATGGAAATATATATATAAAAACGATTTGTGAATCGTGTCAAGAAACGCTCGCATCTTATCCTGAGTATTATGAATATGAAAAATTTCTGCAATAAAATGTTGTCGCTTTGGCGTGTCCAAAGCATTTTTCTGTTTTCTTTTTCCAAAATATTTGCATAAAATATAGTGGCTTGCTCTTTATGTTGAGAGGGGTTTTGAAAATGATAGGTTTATTAGAACAATTTTATAAAAATGAAGAGATCCAATCGGTTATTAATGGATTAGAAGATGGTTTAAAAGAGCAACTTGTATCAGGTATGGCAACCTCTTCTCGTTCGTTATTAATGGCGGCCTTATATAAAAAAACAAAAAAATCACAACTTATTGTGACGCATAATTTATATCAAGCGCAAAAAGTGCATGAAGATTTAGTGGCGTTACTTGGTGAAAAAGATGTATGGCTATATCCAGTGAATGAATTGATAGCATCAGAACTTGGTGTTGCAAGTCCTGAATTGAAGGCGCAACGTATTGAAGTATTAAACCGTTTAGCTGCTGGAGAGAATGGGATTATTGTAGCGCCAGTTGCAGGACTGCGCAGATTTTTACCAATGAAAGAATTATGGAAGCAAAGGCAAATCGAAATCAATCTAGGGCAAGAGATTGATTTAGATACATTCTTGCATACTTTACATCATATTGGTTATGAGCGTAAGTCGATGGTAGAGGCTCCTGGGGAATTTAGTTTGCGCGGGGGAATATTAGATATTTATCCACTAACTGAAGAGTTACCATTTCGTATTGAATTTTTCGACACAGAAGTCGATTCTATTCGATTATTTGATGTGGATGAACAGCGCTCTCAAGATAAAAAAGAAAGTGTTAGATTTGGTCCAGCAACAGAGTTTTTATTTTCGCAGGAAGAATTGAAATCGGGAATTAAGCATCTTGAGGAAGGCTTGACCAAGACGATGCAAAAACTTTCCGATGATAAATTGAAGACTACAGTGCTTGAGACAGTAAGTCATGAAATTGAGATGTTAAAAAACGGGCAAAGTATAGAACAGATGTTTAAATATTTATCTATTTTCTATAAAGAACCTGCTAGTCTGATAGATTATTTACCAGAAGATGGTGTTGTGGTTTTAGATGAGATTTCCCGTATTCAAGAAACAGCATCACATCTTGAAACAGAAGAGGCGGAATGGTATATATCACTTCTTGGTGAGGGAACAATTATTCAAGATTTATCTTTCTCCCACTCGTTTGAGGAATTTCTTCATCATAAAAAAAGAAGTTTTGTATATTTAACGTTATTCTTACGTCATATAGCACATACACATCCGCAAAACATTGTAAATGTGACATGTAAAACAATGCAAGACTTCCATGGGCAGATGCAGTTGTTGAAAACTGAAATTGATAGATGGAGCGAAGGGCATTTTACGACCGTTGTGCTTGGCACAGATGATGAACGTGTAAAAAAACTACAACATATTTTAAGTGATTATGATATTGAGGCAGATATTGTAGAGGGCACAGATATATTATTGCCTGGAAGGTTACAAATTGCTGTAGGTGATTTACATGCAGGATTTGAAATGCCGATGCAAAAGCTTGTTGTCATTACTGAAAAAGAGCTTTTTCATAAGAAAGTTAAAAAATCACAACGTAAGCAAAAGTTATCGAATGCTGAACGTATTAAAAGTTATTCGGAATTAAAAGTTGGAGATTATGTAGTTCATGTAAATCATGGTATAGGTAAATTCTTAGGTATTGAGACATTAGAGATTAATGGTGTTCATAAAGATTACTTGAATATTAAATATCAAGGTAATGATAAGTTATACGTTCCAATTGAACAAATTGACCAAGTGCAAAAATATGTAGGATCTGAAGGGAAGGATCCTAAAGTTTATAAATTGGGCGGGAATGATTGGAAGAAGGTCAAAACGAAAGTTGAAAAATCTGTACAAGACATTGCGGATGACCTAATTAAACTATATGCTGAGCGCGAAGCTTCAAAGGGTTATGCATATACACCAGATACAGCAGAACAACAAGAATTTGAATCTTCTTTCCCATATCAAGAGACAGAGGATCAATTACGCTCTATTGAAGAGATTAAAAAGGACATGGAACGCGGACGTCCGATGGATAGGCTTCTTTGTGGTGATGTAGGATATGGAAAGACGGAAGTAGCTATTCGTGCGGCATTTAAGGCGATTATGGATGAAAAACAAGTTGCGATTTTAGTGCCGACAACGATCCTTGCACAACAACACTATGAAACAATTCGAGAGCGTTTTCAAGATTACCCGATTAATATTGGGTTACTAAGTAGATTCCGCACGCGAAAACAACAAAATGAAACAATTAAGGGTTTAAAGGATGGAACGGTAGATATTGTAATCGGAACGCATCGTATTTTATCTAAAGATGTTACTTATAAAGACTTGGGACTTCTGATTATTGATGAAGAGCAAAGATTTGGTGTGACGCATAAAGAAAAAATTAAACAATTGAAAGCAAATGTTGACGTATTAACATTAACGGCAACTCCAATTCCACGTACACTGCATATGTCTATGCTTGGAGTACGTGATTTATCTGTTATTGAGACACCGCCAGAAAATCGTTTCCCAGTCCAAACGTATGTAGTGGAGTATAATCCTGCGTTAATGCGAGAAGCGATAGAACGAGAGCTTGCAAGAGGTGGTCAAATTTACTTCCTATACAATCGTGTGGAGGATATTGAAAGAAAAGCAGATGAAATTTCAATGTTAGTTCCAGATGCTCGTGTAACATACGCACATGGGAAAATGAATGAAGGTGAATTAGAGTCTGTTATGCTATCGTTTTTAGAGGGGCAGCATGATGTTCTTGTGAGTACAACAATTATTGAAACAGGTGTAGATATTCCGAACGTTAATACGTTAATTGTATTTGATGCAGACCGTATGGGACTATCACAGTTGTATCAGCTTCGTGGGCGTGTTGGGCGTTCTAATCGCGTTGCATATGCATACTTTGCATACAAACGTGATAAAGTGTTATCAGAAGTTGCAGAGAGACGTCTACAAGCAATTAAAGAGTTCACAGAGCTTGGATCTGGTTTCAAGATTGCAATGAGGGATTTATCAATTCGTGGTGCGGGTAACTTGTTAGGGGCAGAACAACATGGATTTATTGATTCTGTCGGATTTGATCTATATTCTCAAATGCTAAAAGATGCGATTGAACAGCGCAGAGGAACAGATGGAGTTGAAAATACAGTTAATGTTGAAATCGACTTGGAAGTAGATGCATATTTACCAGATGCTTATATTTCAGATAGTAAACAAAAAATTATGATGTATAAACAATTTAGAGGTGTTTCTGCAATTGAGGATATTGAAGAGCTGCAGGAAGAGATGATAGATAGATTTGGTGATTATCCACAAGAAGTTGGTTATTTATTACAAATTGCAAATATTAAGGTATTGGCAATGAAGGAACAAATTGAATTAATTAAGCAAAATAAATTTGAAGTAACAATCCTGTTTTCGGAACAAGCAAGCCAAAACATTGATGGTGGAAAATTATTCATGCTTGGAAATAGTTTTGGACGTATGATCGGTCTAGGAATGGAAGGATCACAATTGAAAATCGTTATGAAAACAAATGGTTTAGAAACATCGAAGTGGTTAACAATTGCTGAAAATTTATTAAAAGGCCTACCAGATGTGAAAAAAGAAGTCATAAATGCCTAATATAAGATAAAAAAATACAATTCGACGTGCATAGAAGAACTAATGTGTAAAATACTATGTCTAACAGTTGGTGATTTTTACATGAACAGGTAAATTCACCACTTTGATCATCAGTAGAAAGTGAGGCAGCATTAGAATGAAAGCAACTGGAATCGTACGTCGAATTGATGATTTAGGCAGGGTGGTAATCCCGAAGGAAATTCGTAGAACTTTACGTATTCGAGAAGGAGACCCACTAGAAATATTTGTTGATCGCGATGGAGAAGTGATTTTGAAGAAATATTCTCCGATTAGTGAATTAGGTGACTTTGCAAAAGAATATACGGAAGCTTTATACGATAGCTTAGGACATAATGTGCTTGTATGCGATCGTGATTCTATTATCGCAGTAGCAGGCATATCTAAAAAAGAATACTTAAATAAAAGTGTTGGCGATTTAATTGAGAAGACAATGGAAGAACGTAAGTCTGTAATTATGACAGATGAAAGCGAAATTTCAATTATTGATGGAGTAACAGAAAAAGTTCATTCCTATACAATTGGCCCAATTGTTGCGAATGGGGATCCAATTGGGGCTGTTATTATCTTCTCTAAAGAGGCTATTATAAGTGAAATAGAGCATAAGTCAGTAAATACAGCAGCAAGCTTTTTAGCGAAACAAATGGAGCAATAAGGCTATATCGAATTTTAGAAGTAGCAATCTTTCCTAATTATGATATTTCTTCTTGAGAAATCAATTATTCGGAGATATATGTATATTGAATGAAGGTAGCGCTTTGCTACCTTTTTTCGTTGCACGAACGTATTATTACTCGTGTAGGTAAGGAAGTTTGTCCTTTTCTTTATGATATAATACGAGGGGTGAGAACAGAAAAAAGGAGTTTTCTTGTATGGAATCGAGGAAATATCAAGCCTTTTGGCGTGGGGCTATTATATTAACAATCGCAAGTTTTGTTACAAAGGTATTAAGCGCTTTTTACCGTATTCCATATCAAAATATAGCGGGTGATATTGGTTTTTATATTTACCAACAAATTTATCCGTTTTATGGATTTTGTTTAATTTTAGCCACTTATGGGTTCCCCATTATAATTTCAAAAATGGTTGCGGAACGATTAGAGCGAGGGAAAAAGCAAGAAGCAGAAGAAATTATTTGTGTATCTTTTTGGTTTTTATTAGGGATTGGTTTTATTGGCTTTTTTACATTGTTCTTTGGTGCCGAAGCAATTGCAACAGCCATGGGTGATATACACTTAGATAAGCTATTGCGTGTTATTTCATTTTCATTCATATTGATGCCGTTTTTATCTGTAGCAAGAGGGTATTTTCAGGGTTTTAATAATATGATGCCAACAGCTGTTTCGCAAGTGATAGAACAAACAATTCGTGTTTCTATTATTGTATTTTTATCTCTATTCCTCATTGCTCACGGATTTGATTTATATACAGTCGGTGCAGGTGCTATGTTAGGCTCAATCGCAGGCGGATTGATTGGGATTATCGTACTTGTACTTTATATGCGTCATGACTTTCGTTCCATATTCTTTAAAAGTGTAAAGAGAATTAAAGGGAAAAAGAGGATTATTAATATCCTGTTTTGGCAAGGACTGGCGATTTGTGTTAGTAACTTAGTGCTTATTTTTATACAAATGGCCGATTCTGTTTCCTTCTATTCGTTACTTATTGGGGCAGGAGAGCAAGCTGAAAGTGCAAAGGTATTAAAAGGTGTTTATGACAGAAGTATCCCACTTATGCAATTAGGTACTGTCGTGACAACTTCTTTCTCGTTGTCGCTTATTCCAATTATTACAGCGGCGAAGGAAAGAGGAGATCTTACCTTTATTCGAGAAAAGGTAAAGTTAGCAATGAAAATAACATTTGTTATCGGATTTGCGGCGGCCATTGGATTAACTTGTATTATTCAACCTACGAATATTATGTTGTTTGAAAATAGTGATGGATCAGATGTTTTATCCATTTTATCTTTATCTATTTTATTTAGTTCATTGTCGATTACAACTGCTTCTATTTTGCAGGGGTTAGGACAAACATTACAGCCAGCGATATTCGTTATATTTGGAGGTTGTTTAAAGTTAGCTTTAAACTATATGTTAATGCCGTATTTTGGTGTAAAGGGAGCTGCAATTGCAACACTAGTTGCGTTATTTGTAATTTCTTTGCTAAATAGTGCATTACTTATGCGAGCTGTATCGGAATCGCTTATCGATAAACGGAATATGTTAGGTGTAGTTATTAGTGGTATCGGTATGGGATTTGTATTAATAATGTTTATGCGTGTATTGCAAATGTCTGGATTAGTAATTGATACAGAACATAGAGGGATTGCGACACTTGAGGCGTTGTTAGGTGTAGCTATCGGTGGATTAACATATGTGTTTTTAATTTTAAAATTACGTGTATTTACAAAAGCGGAAATAGGAACCGTTATGAAAAAAGAGAAAAAAGAAGGTTCATTGAAGAAGAGTGGATAGAGGTGGCAGGTTGTGAGTGGAATCATTACTATTTTAGGATTAGGTGCTGGTGAGTTAGATCAGTTAACGATGGGTGTATATCGGAAAATAAAAGAAGCAGATCACATGTTTGTTAGAACGAAGGAACATCCCGTTATAGAAGAGTTGGAGAAAGATGGTATACAATATACAGCCTTTGACAATATATATGAAGCACATGATACATTTGAAATTGTATATGAAACAATTGCGAATACATTGCTAGAACAAGCTGAAGACACAGAAATCATCTATGCCGTTCCAGGGCACCCGCTTGTAGCGGAAAGGACGGTTCAGCTACTTTTGGAAAAAGGCGAAGCAGCGAATGTTGAGGTGCGAATTGAAGGTGGACAAAGTTTCCTTGACCCTATGTTTGCAAGTCTTAAGATTGATCCGATTGAAGGATTCCAATTAATTGACGCCACATCATTTGAAAGAGGACAATTAGAATTACGTCAACATTTAATCTTTTGCCAAGTTTATGACGCATTCGTTGCATCAGATGTGAAATTAACATTAATGGAGATGCTACCAGATGATTACGAAGTGTATATCGTAACAGCTGCAGGGACTTCATTTGAACAAGTTAAAAAGGTACCGTTGTACATGTTAGATCATGAAACCGAGTTGAATAATTTAACGAGTGTGTACGTACCACCAGTTCAGGAACGTGCGTCCTTGTATCAACAGTTTGATGTGCTTAGAGAAATTATTGCAGACCTTCGTGGACCAAATGGTTGTCCGTGGGATAAACAGCAAACACATCAATCTTTAAAGAAGTATTTAATTGAGGAAGCTTATGAAGTGTTGGAAGCAATTGATGAAGAGGATGATGATCACTTAGTAGAAGAACTGGGTGATATATTATTACAAGTTATGTTGCATGCCCAAATTGGAGAGGACGAAGGTTGGTTCTCTATAGATGATATTATTCGAACTTTATCTGAGAAAATGGTTCGTCGCCATCCGCATGTATTCGGGAATACGGATGTAAATAATGCCGATGAAGTAATTGCCAATTGGGAAGAAATTAAAAAACAGGAAAAAGGATTCGTGAAAGAATCTGTTTTAAATGGAGTTCCAAAGAGTTTACCACAGTTACTACGCGCTTATGAAATTCAGAAAAAAGCTGGTAAGGTTGGTTTCGATTGGGTTGAAGTACAACCGATGATAGAGAAAGCCTTAGAAGAATGGCAAGAGTTCCAACAAGAAGTTACAAACATGGATGAGGCGAAGATGTTAGGTGAATTTGGCGATTTACTATTTGCGTTTGTTAATATAGCTCGTCATTATAAAATAGATCCAGAAGAGGCGTTACGTTCAACTAATGAGAAATTCGTTGGTCGTTTCTTATTCATGGAAGCAAAGGTAGCTGAAATGAATAAAGAGATGCAAGATTTATCATTAGAGCAGTTAGATGTTTTATGGGAAGAGGCAAAACAAACAGAGCTTTAATAGGGGGATTTAACATGCGTCTAGATAAGTTTTTAAAAGTATCACGTTTAATTAAAAGAAGAACATTAGCGAAAGAAGTGGCTGACCAAGGAAGAATATCAATTAATGGTCAAGTGGCAAAAGCGAGTTCAGATGTGAAAGTAGCTGATGAATTAACAATTCGTTTTGGGCAAAAAATAGTAACTGTAAAAATAAACGAATTGAAAGAAACGACAAAAAAAGAAGATGCAGCAAATATGTATAGCTTAGTTCGTGAAGAAAAAGTAAAGGCTGAAGAAGGCTTGTTCTAAAATCAATTATCTCTTCATACATTACTATTAGCTAGTATAAATGTATGGGGGGATTTACGTGAATAATGGTTACTCACCTATGTCTTCTAATCAACAAAATGTTTCTGTAGAGCATGATATTATTATGCGTGGCAGGCGTGTAATTGATATTACCGGTGTAAAGCAGGTAGAGAGTTTTGATAGCGAAGAGTTTTTACTTGAGACTGTAATGGGCTTTTTAACAATTCGTGGTCAAAATTTGCAAATGAAAAATTTAGATGTAGAAAAAGGTATTGTATCGATTAAAGGGAAAGTTCATGAGATGCTGTATATTGATGAGAATCAAGGGGATAAAACTAAAGGCTTCTTTAGTAAGTTGTTTAAATGAGTCTAACAATTCAGTTGTATACGATGCTCTCAATGATTGGAATGGGTGCTTGGATTGGAGCGTCTTTAGATACCTACCAACGATTTTTAAAGCGTCAAGAACGTAAACGTTGGCTTGTATTTATACATGATATACTATTTTGGATTGTCCAAGCATTATTCGTTTTTTATGTATTGCTTCTTGTAAATGAAGCTGAACTACGTATATATGTATTTTTAGCATTATTATGTGGTTTTGCGGCATATCAAAGCTTATTGAAAGCAGTATATATGAGACTGTTAAATTTTCTCATCTATATTTTTGTGCAAACAACACACTTTTTTGTTCAAATTATACAGCTACTCATGATAAAACCTGTTATTATTATAGCGCAGCTATTTATTGCATTTATATTATTCTTATTTCGTATACTGCTTTCAATTGGACATGTGTTATGGAAAATGGTGATTTGGATATTACTTTTCATATGGAAAGTTTTTTTCTGGCCTGTTCGATTTATTGCTTCGCTCATATGGAAACTTCTCCCTAATCGTGTTAAACTTTTTATAATGAAACATGTAGGGTTCCTGCAATATGTAGCAAAATTGAAGGGACATATCTTCCAATTATGGGAGCGTATAAAAAAGAAGTTAGGGGGACCTCGGAAATGAGGGAACTGAGACAAAGAACAATCGAAAAACAGAGTCCAAATCCTGTTAAAGAGCATATAATACAAACGGATGAGAACAGGAAGCGACTTTATCGCCGTTTAGCGGTTTTTCTTGTCTTTGCTTTTACAATTATTGCGAGTATTAGTGTAACGTTTTATCAACAAAACAGTTCCATTAGAGCAAAAGAAGCAAAAGTTAAGGACATGAAAAAAGAACTGGATTCATTAACGAATAAAGAAAAGAGTCTAAAAGACGAAGTTCAAAAGTTAAATGATGAAGAGTACGTATTAAAGATTGCTAGAAGGGATTATTTCTTCTCTGGAAAAGGGGAGATAATTTTTCCTGTTTCTAAGTAGAGTATGTCTTATTGACACTATATTTTAGGATTATATATAATAAAGTAAAATTTGACTTTTTAACCACTAAGGAGGAGCATTTTTTTTATGTCAATCGAGGTAGGCAGCAAGTTACAGGGTAAAGTAACAGGTATTACAAATTTTGGGGCTTTTGTGGAGCTGCCAGAAGGCTTAACGGGTCTAGTTCATATTAGTGAAGTTGCTGATAATTATGTGAAAGATATTAACGATCACTTAAAAGTGGGCGACCAAGTAGAAGTAAAAGTTATTAACGTTGAAAAAGATGGTAAGATCGGTCTATCTATTAAAAAAGCGAAAGAGCGTGAAAAAACAGAAGGAGATCGTCCACGTGGTGAATACCAACGCGGTGGCGATCAACAACGTTCTGGACGTCCACAACGTAATAATCGTTCTTTCAACAGAGATAACCGTGGCGGTGGTAACGACCGAGCTCCAAAAGAAACATTCGAGCAAAAAATGGCACGTTTCTTAAAGGATAGCGAAGATCGCTTAACTTCTTTAAAACGTAACACAGAATCTAAACGTGGTGGCCGTGGCGCACGTCGCGGATAATCAGAACGTTTAATTCTTAGCATATAGAGAGGTGCCCAGGGCAATTGCTCGGGGTGCTTTTTTATATGTGAAAATATATTTTTAAAAAAGTTTTCAAGATATGTTGACTTTAAATTATATCTGAGGTAAGATACTAATTGTCCGTTAAATAAGACGACATGGCGGTGTAGCTCAGCTGGCTAGAGCGTACGGTTCATACCCGTGAGGTCGGGGGTTCGATCCCCTCCGCCGCTATATTTCATTTAACGGCCCGTTGGTCAAGTGGTTAAGACACCGCCCTTTCACGGCGGTAACACGGGTTCGAATCCCGTACGGGTCATCTAAAAAGATCATGCAAATTTGCATGATCTTTTTTTGTTAAATAAATTAAGACATACAATGCTTCTACAAAATCACCCTATATTTTCTGAATGTTCAATTAAAAATTTAAGGATAAATTACATACCGTGTATATATGTAGAGTTATTTCGAATAAAAAGTCGAACGATTATAAAAGTGAAAACTGTTGTTTTGACAAAAATCCCAATAATCATCTTTTATAATGACAGTAATTAAACTATGCAGGTGGTGTTAAAAATATGCCTAAAGCAGGAAGGAATACTATGAATACAAGTGCATTGGCAATGAATGAGAGTCAGCTTGGAGCAGTAAAGTGGACGAGTAAGTTGCGAATGAAGTTTGAGCAAGTTTTCTTTAGATGGGGATTTATTATTGTTGTTATTGGTTTTCTTTTGGGACGAGCATATATATTAACAAACATTTTACCGTTTGCACTACCGTTTTTTGCTGCTGTTTATGTTATGAAGCGGGATAAAATGCCGCTCGCGTTCTTGGCTCTAATGGGAGGCGCACTTTCAGTTTCGATAGATAATTTATTCTTTACCTTTGCATCTATTTTTACTTTCTTCATTTATAATATCTTCTTTAGTCGATTTACACGTAAAACTGTTGGTCTTGTTCCATTCCAAGTATTTATCTCCGCATTAACCGCACATTTAGTTGTCGTATATTTTGCACAACAAACCGTCACCATGTACGATTTGCTAGTTAGTACGATTGAGGCAGGGCTTAGCTTCGTATTAACTATGATATTTTTACAAAGCGTTCCGCTTTTAGTAGAAAGAAAAGGTAAACAGCAAGCGTTAGAGACAGAAGAAATCGTTTGTTTAATTATATTACTAGCATCTGTTTTAACGGGTACAACAGATTGGTTTGTATATGATGCTTCTATTCAACATATTTTTACTAGGTATTTAGTGCTCGTGTTTGCATTTATCGCGGGGGCCGCTACAGGATCTACAGTGGGGGTTGTAACTGGATTAATATTAAGTTTAGCCAATGTCTCCAGCTTATCTCAACTTAGTCTGTTAGCCTTTTCTGGGTTGCTTGGTGGTTTATTAAAAGAAGGGAAGCGCTTAGGTGTTAGTTTAGGTTTATTAATTGGGACGAGCTTGATTACGTTATATGTAGACAAGCAAACAAACATTGTGACAACCTTAATTGAATCTGGTGTGGCGATTGCTTTCTTCTTATTAACACCGAAACTTGTTATGGATCGTATTGCTAAATTTATGCCAGGCACACAGGAACATTCGCAAGATCAACAACAGTATTTAAGAAGGATGCGTGATGTTACAGCGAATAAGATTAATCAATTTGCCAATGTATTTGCTGCTTTATCTAATAGCTTTTCTGTATATGGATATGTCGAGGAGGAAGATAAAGAGACAGAGGCAGATTTGTTCTTAAGTACAATTACTGCAAAAACATGTCAAACATGCTTTAAAAAGGACCAATGCTGGGTAGTTAACTTCGACAAAACGTATGATTATATGAAACAAATAATGAGCGAAACGGAAGAGGGGACGTTGCAGCATAATCGGAAGTTAGTTCGTGAATGGGACAAGCATTGTGTGAGAGGGAAGAAAGTGACGGATTTAGTAGCGGGCGAATTAGATCACTTTTATGAGGGGCAAAAATTACGAAAACAAATGAAGGAAAATCGTAGAATAGTAGCAGAGCAACTATTAGGTGTATCAAAAGTTATGGAAGATTTCGCTAAGGAGATACAAAGGGAACGAGAAAATCATCAAGTACAGGAAGAACAGATTCTGCAAGCGTTTCGTGATTTTGGTGTAGAAATAGAGCATGTTGATATTTATTGTTTAGATAGAGGGAGTATTGATATTGAAATGTTGATTCCAGTTGCATCTAATGAACATGGGGAATGTGAAAAGTTAGTTGCGCCGATGCTTTCTGATATTCTAAAGGAAAACATTGTTGTTAAACATGAAGAAAAATCTTCTTATCCGAACGGCCATAGCTTAATATCATTTGGTTCAGCAAAAACGTATTCTCTTGATACAGGCTTGGCCACAGCTGCAAAAGGCGGTGGGTTTGTTTCGGGTGATTCTTACGCGATGATGGATTTAAGTGTTGGTAAATATGCGCTTGCAATTAGTGATGGTATGGGAAATGGGCAAAGAGCTCATATGGAGAGTAAAGAAACGGTAAAATTATTACAAAAAATACTTCAATCAGGCATTGATGAGGAAATAGCGATTAAGTCTATCAATTCTATTCTTTCCTTAAGAACAACAGAAGAGATGTTTACGACGTTAGATTTAGCTATGGTAGATTTGCGGGATGCGAATGCGAAATTTTTAAAGATTGGATCGACGCCGAGTTTTGTTAAACGCGCAAATAATATTTTGAAAATTGAGGCAAGTAATCTACCAATGGGGATTATTGAGGATGTTGAAGTTGATGTAGTGGGTGAACAATTAAAAACGGGCGATATTCTTATTATGATGAGCGATGGGATTTTTGAGGGAGCACAACATGTGGAGAATCACGAACTATGGATGAAGCGGAAAATTAAAGAGTTACAAACCGAAGATCCGCAAGAAATTGCTGATATCATCATGGAAGAGGTGATTCGCTCTTGTGATGGTTATATAAATGACGATATGACCATTGTTGTGGCGAAAGTGAAGAAAAATATGCCGAAGTGGGCTACGATTCCAATTGTAGGAGTGCAGGCACAATAAGGTGAAACCCTAATCAGTGGGGGGCTTTATCTCCCGCTGATTATTATCCTTCACCAATCGGGCTTTTATGGGCAGCCTGTCCCATCTAACTTCTTTTTTTTTACTGAATTTTGAGTTGGGGGTCTTACTGTCCACAAATAGCGGGATAAATTTGAAGAGTGATGTTTTTCTATCGCTGTTTCTTTCTAAAAACCTAGGTAAATGCCTAGGTTTTTTTTCTTTAAAAGATAATGTTATTATTTTTGTGAATATGTACGGAGGATGTAAGATAAAAATGTAATTTTTGTATATCTTTTTTTTGCACAATGTTTGTAAAAGTTGTACCATTATAAACAAGGTAACTAACGTTGCTGTTCTTGTTTAATGAAAGGTGATTACGAAGTTGAAAGATACATTTGTTGAAAAGGTAGATGACTTTGTAAAGCAGCATGATGTATTAAAGGAACGTTCAACAATTGTTGTAGGTGTTTCAGGTGGTCCTGATTCTTTGGCTCTTCTACATTATTTGTTAGAAAAAAGAGCAGCAAAACGGTTTAAAATTGTAGTGGCACATGTGGATCACATGTTTAGAGGTGATGAATCTCATGAGGACTTACGGTTTGTGCAGGACCTTTGTAAAGGACTGGGAGTTATTTGCGAAACGATAAGGATTAATGTGTCGCAATATCAACAGCAATACGGGATGAATGCACAGGTTGCTGCTAGAGAATGCAGATATGCATTTTTGGAAAGAATAATGAAGAAATATGATGCGAGATATGTAGCTCTTGGACATCATGGTGATGATCAAGTGGAGACGATTTTAATGCGTCTTGTACGAGGGAGTACTCCGAAAGGGTATGCAGGAATTGCGGTGAAGCGTCCTTTTCATAATGGGTATTTAATTAGGCCGTTACTTGGAGTAACGAAGGAAGAAATTGTTGATTACTGTAATAAGCTAAAAATAATTCCTCGTATAGATCCGAGTAATAAAAAGGAAGTATATACAAGGAATCGATTACGTAAATATGTTCTTCCTCATTTGAAAGAAGAAAATTCACAAGTGCATGAGAAATTCCAAAAATTTAGCATGCAGATGCAAGAGGATGAGGCGTATTTGCAGGAATTAGCTTTTGAGAAAATGAATAAAGTAATTACAAAAAAAAGTGATAAACAAATTAGCTTATCAATTCCTGCCTTTGAATCCATGTCTATGCCTTTACAAAGAAGAGGGATTCAACTAATATTAAACTATCTTTATGAATATAAGATTCCATCTTCTCTTTCCTCTATACATATTGACAAAGTGATTGAGTTTTTTAAGCGGACACAACCTTCGGGTTCACTTGATTTCCCAGGTGATTTAAAAATTGTTCGCACATACGAGGAGTGTAGCTTTGGATTTAAACAAGAAATTGTTTCTCCTTTTTTACAAGATTTATCAGTGCCCGGGACAATTACGCTATCGAACGGGGATAAACTTGTAACAGAGGTGAGCGAAGATATACCAAGTAACATGAATGAAACAGTATTTGTTGCTAAGTATAATGATATATCATATCCACTTCGTATTCGTTCTAGAGAAAATGGAGATCGCATGTCAATACAAGGTATGAATGGCACCAAAAAGATAAAAGCTATTTTTATCGAAGCGAAAGTACCAAGAGAAAAAAGAGAAGAATGGCCGGTCGTTTGTGATGCAAGTGGGAATATTATTTGGTTACCCTTGTTGAAGCGATCTGCATTTGCTATCTCGAAAGAGAAGGCAAAGAAGGATAAATATGTGATTATTCACTACAAAAGCAAGGAGTCTTCCGGGAGGATAATGAAATGATGAATCAAGATATCGAAAAAGTATTAATTTCTGAAGAGCAAATACAAGAAAAGGTGCTCGAATTAGGCGCAATTATTGCAGAGGATTACAAAAACACAGTACCTCTTGCGATTGGTGTACTAAAGGGTGCAATGCCATTCATGGCAGATTTATTAAAGAGAACAGATACATATCTTGAAATGGATTTTATGGCTGTATCTAGTTACGGTCACTCAACTGTTTCAACAGGCGAAGTGAAAATTTTAAAAGACCTTGATACTTCTGTAGAAGGTCGCGATATTTTAATCGTTGAAGATATTATTGATAGCGGTCTTACGCTAAGTTACTTAGTGGACCTATTTAAATATCGTAAAGCGAAGTCTGTAAAAATCGTTACGTTATTAGATAAACCGACAGGCCGTAAGGTGGATTTGAAAGCGGATTATGTTGGATTTACTGTACCGCATGAATTTGTTGTAGGATATGGATTAGATTATAAAGAGCAGTACCGTAATCTTCCTTATGTAGGAGTATTAAAACCAAGCGTTTACTCAAATTAATTAAATACAGGCGTCACAATTGTATAGGAAATTTTTTCTATGTTACGATTTACTATAGTGTTTATGCCGTGAGAGGAGGTTAGGAATGAATCGTATCTTCCGTAATACCATCTTTTATTTACTGATATTCCTAGTAGTAATTGGAATCGTGAGCTATTTTAATGGTTCGACACAAAAAACGACATCAGTTAGCTACGATAAATTCATTACTAAACTAGAAAAAGGTGAAGTGCGTAATGTGCAACTTCAACCGAAAAATGGTGTATTTGAGGTAAAAGGACAATTTAACAACTCTAGCCAAGGAGAACAATTTGTTACTTATGCACCAAATACTGAGGAATTACAAAAGAAAATTAATGACAAAGCGCAAGGTGCTGAAGTTAAGTATCAACCAGCAGAAGAAACAAGTGCTTGGGTAACCTTCTTTACTTCTATCATTCCGTTTGTTATTATCTTCATTTTATTCTTCTTCTTATTAAACCAAGCTCAGGGCGGCGGTAGCCGTGTTATGAACTTCGGGAAAAGTAAGGCGAAGTTATATAATGACGAAAAGAAAAAAGTTCGTTTCAGAGATGTTGCTGGAGCGGATGAAGAGAAACAAGAGCTTGTTGAGGTAGTTGAATTCTTGAAAGATCCTCGTAAGTTCGCTGAAGTTGGAGCCCGTATTCCGAAGGGTGTTCTATTAGTAGGACCTCCAGGTACAGGTAAAACTTTACTAGCACGTGCTGTTGCAGGTGAGGCAGGCGTTCCGTTCTTCTCTATCAGTGGTTCTGATTTCGTAGAGATGTTCGTCGGTGTCGGTGCATCACGTGTACGTGATTTATTCGAAAACGCAAAGAAAAATGCTCCTTGTATCATTTTTATTGATGAAATTGATGCGGTAGGACGTCAACGTGGCGCAGGTCTTGGTGGTGGCCATGATGAGCGTGAGCAAACGTTGAACCAATTACTTGTTGAAATGGATGGATTCGGTGCAAACGAAGGTATTATTATCATCGCTGCGACAAACCGTCCTGATATTCTTGACCCAGCGTTATTACGTCCAGGTCGTTTTGACCGTCAAATTACAGTAGATCGTCCAGATGTAAATGGCCGTGAAGCTGTACTGAAAGTACATGCTCGTAATAAACCGCTTGATGAGAATATCAACTTAAGAGCAATCGCAACTCGTACGCCAGGATTCTCTGGTGCCGATCTTGAAAACTTATTAAACGAAGCTGCTTTAGTGGCTGCACGTCAAGATAAGAAGAAAATTGATATGAGTGACATTGATGAAGCAACGGATCGTGTTATTGCAGGTCCAGCTAAGAAAAGTCGTGTTATCTCTGAAAAAGAACGTAATATCGTTGCTTTCCATGAAGCGGGCCATACTGTAATTGGTGTTGTTCTTGATGAAGCTGATGTCGTTCATAAAGTAACAATTGTCCCTCGTGGTCAAGCTGGTGGATATGCAGTAATGCTTCCGAAAGAAGATCGTTACTTCATGACAAAGCCAGAGTTACTTGATAAAATCACTGGTTTACTTGGTGGTCGAGTAGCTGAGGAGATTGTATTTGGTGAAGTGAGTACAGGTGCTCACAATGACTTCCAACGTGCGACTGGCATTGCAAGACGTATGGTTACGGAATTTGGTATGAGTGATAAGCTTGGACCAATGCAATTTGGTAGCTCACAAGGTGGTCAAGTGTTCTTAGGAAGAGACTTCCATTCAGAACAAAACTACAGTGATGCAATTGCACACGAAATTGATGTGGAAATGCAAACGATTATGAAAGATTGTTATGCTCGTGCAAAACAAATTCTTACTGAAAATCGTGATAAACTAGATCTTATCGCGAAAACATTACTTGAAGTAGAAACGTTAGATGCAGAGCAAATCAATCATTTATGTGATTACGGCAGATTACCAGAACGTCCAACATCTTCATCTGATGTGAAAGTAAACATCAACATGAAGAAGGACGATGAAGATACAGAAGATAAGTAAGAGATGAAGGAGTGACGATAGTCACTCCTTTTTTATTTGTGGAACGAAGTGAAGTGGAAAAAGAATTTAAATAAAACTGGTATTAAAAATTGAAATAGAGAGTCATCTTTTTGTAAAATGATGAGGATAGAAAAGCTGATTATATAAGTATGTGTGATATGATGTTTTTATAAGTTTTATACATACTGCACAAATATAGATTAAATAAGATAAGTGGTGAGAATATGATTTTTGTATTGGATGTAGGGAACACAAATGCTGTGCTAGGCGTGTTTGAAGAGGGGGAACTTCGTCAACATTGGCGCATGGAAACAGATCGTCATAAGACCGAAGATGAATATGGAATGCTTGTAAAGCAGTTGCTTGAGCATGAGGGTCTTTCGTTTGAAGATGTGAAAGGTATTATCGTGTCTTCAGTCGTACCACCAATTATGTTTGCTTTAGAGCGCATGTGTGAAAAGTATTTTAAAATTAAACCGCTTGTAGTAGGTCCTGGAATAAAAACGGGACTAAATATTAAATATGAGAATCCACGTGAAGTAGGCGCGGACCGAATTGTAAATGCAGTAGCAGGAATCCACTTATATGGAAGTCCGCTTATTATTGTCGATTTTGGTACGGCTACTACATATTGTTATATTAACGAAGAAAAACATTATATGGGTGGAGTTATTACGCCAGGAATTATGATTTCAGCAGAGGCCTTATATAGTAGAGCGGCAAAACTTCCTCGTATTGAAATTACAAAACCAAGCAGTGTTATTGGGAAGAATACAGTAAGTGCCATGCAATCTGGTATTCTTTATGGGTATGTTGGACAAGTGGAAGGTATCGTCAAGCGCATGAAAGAGGAAGCTAAACAAGAACCGAAAGTTATTGCAACAGGTGGATTGGCGAAATTAATTTCAGAAGAATCGAATGTAATTGATGTTGTAGATCCATTTTTAACATTAAAAGGTTTATATATGTTATACGAGCGTAATGCAAATTTACAGCATGAGAAAGGTGAATAAATACGTATGAAAGATTATTTAGTAAAAGCATTAGCATTTGATGGAGAAGTGCGTGCGTATAGTGTACGCACAACAAACACAGTAAGTGAGGCGCAAAGACGTCATGATACATGGAGAACAGCTTCAGCAGCGCTTGGTCGTTCTTTAACTGCAGGTACAATTATGGGTGCAATGTTAAAAGGTGACCAAAAGTTAACGATTAAGGTAGAAGGAAATGGTCCGATTGGTCCTATCTTAGTAGATGCTCATGCAAATGGGGATGTACGTGGTTATGTAACAAATCCACATGTGGACTTTGAAGGAACGGAACAAGGGAAATTACGTGTATATCAAGCGGTAGGTACAGAAGGTTTTATAACAGTAATTAAAGATATTGGTATGCGTGAGCCGTTTATCGGTCAATCTCCAATCGTTTCGGGAGAACTAGGGGAAGACTTCACGTATTATTTTGCAGTTTCTGAGCAGACGCCTTCTTCTGTTGGTGTCGGTGTTCTTGTAAATGGAGATGACAGCGTATTAGCGGCAGGTGGATTTATCCTTCAAATTATGCCGGGCGCACAGGAAGAAACAATTTCATTCATTGAAGATCGTTTACAAAAAATCCCTCCTGTATCAACATTGATTGAACAAGGTCTTTCTCCAGAAGAGCTACTATATGCAGTTCTTGGAGAAGATAAAGTAAAAGTATTAGAAACGATGGATGTTCAATTTAATTGTACATGCTCACGCGAACGTATTGAGAGTGTGTTAATTAGTTTAGGTAAAACAGAGTTAGAGCAAATTCGTGAAGAAGAAGAAGAGACAGAAGTTCATTGTCATTTCTGTAATGAACGATACAAGTTTTCTAAAGAGGATATTACAAATTTAATTGAGAATTTGTAATAAGGGAATTAAGAGGGACAATCCTCCAAATAGATTGACAAACAAGGAATTTTCTGACAAAATCTAAATATAGATAAAACCAATAAAAATACTCGGTGTTAGGAGTGACAGGAATGCGAGTGGCACAATCAGTTTCAGAATTAATCGGGAAAACGCCGATCGTTAAGTTGAACCGCATCGTAGAATCAGACAGCGCAGATATATATTTGAAATTAGAATTTATGAATCCGGGGAGCAGTGTTAAAGATCGTATTGCGTTAGCTATGATTGAAGATGCTGAAAAAAAGGGATTATTAAAAGAGGGCGATACAATCATTGAGCCAACAAGTGGTAACACAGGAATTGGCTTGGCGATGGTAGCAGCTGCTAAAGGATATAAGGCAATTTTAGTAATGCCAGAAACAATGAGTGTTGAACGTCGTAATTTATTACGTGCTTATGGCGCTGAATTAGTATTGACTCCAGGGCCTGAAGGAATGGGCGGAGCAATTCGTCAAGCGACTGAATTAGCAAAAGAACATGGCTACTTTATACCGCAACAGTTCAAAAATCAATCAAATCCAGAAATTCATCGTTTAACAACAGGTCCAGAAATTGTTGAACAAATGGGTGACCAATTAGATGCGTTTATTGCAGGTATTGGTACAGGTGGAACGATTACTGGTGCTGGTGAAGTACTGAAGGAAGCGTATAAAGATATTAAAATTTATGCAGTAGAACCTGCGGATTCACCAGTATTATCTGGTGGGAAACCAGGTCCACATAAAATCCAAGGAATTGGGGCGGGATTTGTTCCAGAAACATTGGATGTAGAAGTATATGATGAAATTGTTCAAGTAAAAACAGAGCAAGCATTTGAATATGCAAGAAGAGTGGCTAAAGAAGAAGGTATTTTAGTGGGCATCTCTTCAGGAGCAGTTATTTATGCAGCGACAGAAGTTGCGAAAAAATTAGGTAAAGGGAAAAAGGTACTTGTTATTATCCCAAGTAACGGTGAACGTTATTTAAGTACACCACTTTATCAATTTGAGTCTTAATTATATATGATTGAAAAAGCATCCTTGAAAAAGGATGCTTTTTCTTTTTTGATTGGAAATAGGAAAAGAGTGAATGACTAGAAAACTTCATGTAAAATAAGAGGTAGTATAATTAATTTATTTTCACTAGCCTTCGAGTATAACCGATCTATATACATAACGAATGTAGTTGAGGTGGTTAATCTAAGAGGGTGGGATAAAAGAAGACGGGGTGTTGATATGCAACGAAGAAAATCTTTAGCGCTTTCTATTCCATATCAGTTAGATTTCTTTAAGCAATATAAATTTCTTTCTAAGGATAAGCCGCAACATATTTTGTTAGAGAGTGGACGTGGCGGTCGTTATAACATTGTGGGATTAAACCCAGTAGCGGTAATCCGAGGAAAGGGTGAAGCGTTACATATAAGCGAAAGTGGTAAGGAAACAATAAAGCAAGGGAACCCATTAGATCTAATGCAGGAATATATGGAGCGATGGAAAACAGACTATAATCCGGAGTACCCGCCTTTTCAAGGTGGTGCAATTGGTTACTTTAGTTATGATTGCATCCGTTATATTGAAAAACTTCCTTCTCTTGCAGAGGATGACATTAATATACCTGATATATTCTTTTTATTATTTGATGATGTGTTTGTGTATGATCAAGAAGAAAAAGTACTATGGATTATTACGCATTATGTAGATAAGCATGAAGAGGCAAAAGAGCGATTAAATGAATGGAAGATTCTTTGGGCGACAGAAGCGCCGGAAGTGACTATACCATTTGCATGCCCTGAAAAGAAAAGTGAAGCAGTTGCTTTTACTGAAGAAAGCTTTATGAAGGCGGTTGAATGTATTCAAGAATATATTGGGGCTGGTGATGTGTTCCAAGTAAACTTGTCGACAAGACAAGAGAGAACGTTACAAACACACCCGCTAGAAATCTATACAAGTCTTCGTGAAATTAATCCATCTCCATATATGGGTTACTTGGAGCTTGGGGAGTTTCAAATTGTTAGTGGATCGCCAGAGTTGCTAATTAAGAAAAAAGGAACTGAAGTAAGTACAAGACCAATTGCCGGAACAAGATCTAGAGGGGCGAATGAGCAAGAGGATGAAGAATTAGCAAGAGAATTAATTGAGAATGAAAAAGAAAGAGCAGAGCACGTCATGCTTGTGGATTTAGAACGAAATGATTTAGGGCGTGTTTGTAAATATGGCACTGTAGAAGTAGATGAATTTATGGTAATTGAGAAATACTCACATGTTATGCATATTGTTTCTAATGTGCGTGGTGAGGTGGAAGAAGATAAAGATGCTTTTGATTTAGTGAAGGCTGTATTCCCTGGGGGAACAATTACTGGTGCCCCGAAAATACGTACGATGGAAATTATTGAAGAATTAGAACCTGTTCGCCGAGGGATTTATACAGGTTCAATTGGTTGGATTGGTTATTCTGGAGATACGGAATTAAATATTGTGATTAGAACACTTCTTGCTAAAGATGGAAAAGCGCATGTACAAGCAGGAGCGGGAATTGTAATTGATTCAAATCCGGAAAATGAATATAAAGAGTCGTTAAAAAAGGCGATTGCTTTATGGCGTGCAAAAGAATGTAGTGAAGAAACGGTTAGGTGAGAGAAATGATATTAATGATTGATAATTATGATTCTTTTACATTTAATTTAGTGCAGTTTCTTGGAGAACTGGGACAAGAGCTTGTTGTTAAACGTAACGATGAAGTGACTATTTCAGATATTGAGAATATGAAACCAGACTTTTTAATGATTTCGCCAGGCCCATGTAGTCCGAATGAAGCGGGCGTTAGTATGGAGGTTATTCAACACTTTGCCGGAAAGATTCCGATTTTTGGGGTTTGTCTTGGGCATCAATCCATTGCACAAGTGTTTGGTGGGGAGGTAGTTCGTGCAGAGCGATTGATGCATGGGAAAACATCGCTTATGCATCATGACGGAAAGACGATTTTCTTGGATATTCCTAATCCATTTACCGCGACGCGCTATCACTCACTTATTGTTAAGAAAGAAACGTTACCTGATTGCTTAGAGGTAACATCTTGGACTGAAGAAGAGGAAATTATGGGGCTTCGCCATACAACCTTACCAATTGAAGGTGTACAGTTCCATCCGGAATCTATTATGACTTCTCACGGGAAAGAGTTGTTGCAGAATTTCATTCGTAAATACAGTCCGAGTGTGACATCATGTTAATTTACGTAAATGGTGAGTATGTAGAAGCGAGTGAAGCGAGAATTTCTCCGTATGACCATGGTTATTTATATGGTCTTGGAGTTTTTGAGACGTTTCGTATCTATAATGGTCATCCTTTCTTGTTGGATGATCATTATGACCGTTTAATAGGTGCACTGGATACATTGCAAATTAAATGGACAATGACGAAAGATGAAGTACTGCTTATTTTGAGGAATTTACTCGTTAAGAATGAATTAGAGCATGCCTATGTACGTTTTAATGTATCGGCGGGTATAGATGAAATTGGATTGCAAACGGAAATGTATGAAGAGCCGTCTGTTATTGTTTTTATCAAACCTTTAGCAGCCCCAGGAGATGTAGTGGAAAAAGAAGGGGTTGTTTTAAAGCAAGTGCGAAATACACCAGAGGGTGCGTCTCGTTTGAAGTCTCATCATTATTTAAATAACATTTTAGGAAAACGTGAAATTGGAAGTGTTTTGAATAAGGAAGGTATTTTCCTTACTGAAACAGGTTATGTTGCAGAGGGTATTGTTTCGAATCTCTTTTTTGTAAAAGGTGATATTCTATATACACCTTCGTTAAAAACGGGGATTTTAAATGGTATCACTCGTGCGTTTATTATAAAAGTTGCTGAAGAACTAGGTATAGAAGTAAAGGAAGGTTTCTTTACAAAAGAAGAATTACTTTCAGCTGATGAAGTCTTCGTGACAAATTCGATTCAAGAAATTGTTCCGCTTAATCGTATAGAGGGGCGAGATTTCCCGGGTAAAGTAGGGATGGTTACAAAAAAGTTTATGAATCTTTATGAAATGCAGAGAGAGAAATTGTGGAGCAGAAATGAATTACGAAGAGGAGATGTGTAGTTTGAAGTGGGATTATGATTTGCGCTGCGGCGAATATACATTGAACTTAAATGAAAAAACTTTAATTATGGGGATTTTAAATGTAACGCCAGATTCGTTTTCTGATGGTGGGAGTTACAACGAGGTAGAGGCTGCGGTGCGCCATGCAAAAGAAATGCGAGATGAGGGTGCTCATATTATTGATATCGGTGGAGAATCTACTCGCCCGGGCTTTGCTAAGGTATCGGTGGAAGAAGAAATAAAACGAGTTGTGCCGATGATTCAGGCAGTTTCAAAAGAAGTGCAATTGCCTATTTCTATCGATACGTATAAAGCTGAAGTTGCAAAACAAGCAATAGAAGCGGGTGCTCATATTATTAATGATATTTGGGGAGTGAAGGCGGAACCGAAAATCGCTGAAGTTGCAGCTCATTATGATGTACCTATCATCTTAATGCATAATCGCGATAATATGAATTATCGTAATTTAATAGCTGATATGATTGCTGATTTATATGACAGTATTAAAATTGCTAAAGATGCTGGCGTGCGAGATGAGAATATTATTTTAGACCCAGGTATTGGTTTTGCTAAAACACCTGAACAAAACTTAGAAGCGATGCGTAATTTAGAACAGTTAAACGTACTAGGTTACCCAGTTCTCTTAGGTACTTCAAGAAAGTCCTTTATTGGGCACGTGCTAGATTTACCGGTAGAGGAACGTCTTGAGGGAACGGGAGCTACCGTTTGTCTTGGTATTGAAAAGGGTTGTGAGTTTGTTCGTGTTCATGATGTGAAGGAAATGGCACGTATGGCTAAGATGATGGATGCAATGATTGGTAAGGGGGTAAAGTAATTGGATAAAATTTATATTCATGATATGGAGTTTTATGGTTATCATGGTGTATTCCCAGAGGAAAATAAATTAGGCCAGAGATTTAAAGTGGACTTAACGGTGGAATTGGATTTGAAACAGGCAGGAGAAAGTGATGACTTAGAGCAGTCTGTCAATTATGGAGAGCTTTTCGAATTATGTAGGAAAGTTGTTGAAGATAGAACGTATAAGCTTGTAGAGAGTATTGCTGAAAATATTGCTACAGATATATTAAAACAATATGAGAGTATTTCAAGATGTACGATAAAGGTAATTAAACCAGATCCACCGATCCCGGGACATTATCGTGCTGTAGCAGTAGAAATTACGAGAGAACGTCCATGAATAATATAGCTTACATTGCATTAGGTTCAAATATCGGAGAACGTTATACGTATTTAACTGAAGCGATTCAGTTTTTAAACAAAAACCCGTATATCCAAGTTAACGATATTTCATCTGTATATGAAACAGAACCAGTTGGCTATACTGACCAAAGTTGCTTTTTAAATTTAGTTATAAAAATTTCTACCAATTTATCACCGCAAGAATTATTGAAGGTTACACAAAGAGTAGAGAATGATTTAGGAAGAAAAAGGGAAATTAGGTGGGGTCCGAGGACCATCGACCTTGACATTTTGCTATATAATCAAGAAAATATTGAAGCAGAGAATCTTATTGTTCCGCATCCGCGGATGTTCGAAAGAGCTTTTGTTATCGTTCCGTTGTTAGAGATTAATCAAGATATAAAACAAAACATTTCACGTTCACAAGTAGAAGAAATGAAAAGGCGAGAGGGAGTAACGGTATGGAAGCAGAAAAATGGGGAAGACGCATTCGAGCTTTTCGAAAGCTAAAAGGTTATACGCAAGAAGGCTTTGCAAAAGAGTTAGGGGTATCTGTATCTGTTTTAGGTGAAGTTGAGAGAGGGAATCGATCGCCTTCCCAAGATTTTGTAGTGGAAGTTGCTAAAGCATTAAAGGTCTCGATAGATGAGTTAATGCCAAAGTGACTATGAAGGAAGGAGTAAGTCGAGTGTTAAAGATCGCAAATATTGAGATGAAAAATCCAGTTGTATTAGCACCGATGGCGGGAGTGTGTAACTCTGCATTCCGTTTGACAGTAAAAGAATTCGGTGCAGGTCTAGTTTGTGCCGAAATGGTAAGTGATAAGGCAATACTACTGAACAATAAAAGAACATTAGATATGTTATATATCGATGAGAGAGAAAAGCCATTAAGCTTACAAATTTTTGGTGGTGAGAAAGAAACCCTTGTAGATGCTGCGAAATACGTAGATAAATATACGACAGCAGACATCATTGATATTAATATGGGTTGCCCGGTACCCAAAATTGTTAAGTGTGATGCAGGAGCGAAGTGGCTTTTAGACCCAAATAAAATATATGAAATGGTAGCGGCAGTTGTAGATGCTGTAGAAAAGCCAGTTACAGTTAAAATGCGTATTGGTTGGGATGAGGATCATATTTTCGCAATCGAGAACGCAATAGCTGTTGAACGTGCTGGTGGACAAGCGGTAGCAGTTCATGGACGTACACGAGTACAAATGTATGAGGGAAAAGCGGATTGGGATATTATTAAACAAGTAAAGCAAGCTGTAAACATCCCGGTTATCGGAAATGGTGATGTCGCAACGCCACAAGATGCAAAGCGTATGCTTGATGAAATTGGTGTAGATGGTGTTATGATTGGTCGCGCTGCACTGGGAGATCCGTGGATGATTTATCGTACGGTAAAGTATTTAGAGACAGGTGAACTAATGCCGGAACCGACAGTGCGTGAGAAAATTGACGTATGTATGTTGCATCTAGATCGTCTTATCGATTTAAAGAATGAAAATGTCGCTGTAAGAGAGATGAGAAAGCATGCAGCTTGGTATTTAAAGGGTATTCGTGGTAATGCAACTGTACGTAATGGTATCAATGCTTGTAATACGCGTGAAGACCTTGCGAATGTACTAGGTGCATTTGTAGAAGAAGTAGAAGCAAAACAACAAACAATTCACGTTGGTTAATAATAGATAGGGAAGATTGACATTCTTCTATACACTTCCTATAATTACGTGAAAGAAAGAAGAGCTGCCAGTTAGTTGCTGGCAGTTTTTCTAGTTGAGTAGAAAATGCTATACTGTATATATTGTAAAAATTAATAGAGCTGGAGTGATATCAATACCATGGATAACATGAACCACGAAGAATTAAATGACCAATTGCTTGTTCGTCGTGAAAAGCTACATAACTTACGTGAGCAAGGAATTGATCCGTTCGGTAAACGATTTGAACGTACAAATGCAACAAATGACTTATTAAGCTTATATGGGGAGTTCTCTAAAGAAGAATTAGAAGAGAAAGAAATCTCTGTTTCTATCGCTGGTCGTATTATGACAAAACGCGGTAAAGGAAAAGCTGGATTTGCACATATTCAAGATTTACATGGACAAGTTCAAATTTATGTTCGTAAAGATGCCGTTGGAGATGAAGAGTACGAATTATTTAAAACGGCAGATTTAGGTGACTTAGTAGGTATTGAAGGTAAAGTGTTCAAAACGAACGTTGGAGAACTTTCAGTGAAAGCAACGGGCTTTACGCTATTAACGAAATCTCTTCGTCCATTACCGGATAAATATCATGGATTAAAAGATGTTGAACAACGCTACCGTCAACGTTACTTAGATTTAATTACAAGTATGGAAAGCCGTGAAACATTCGTTACTCGCAGTAAGATCATTCGTGAAATGAGAAGATACTTAGATGATAACGGTTATCTTGAAGTGGAAACACCTATGATGCATGCAATTGCGGGTGGAGCTTCTGCGCGTCCTTTCATTACGCACCATAATGCGTTAGATATGGAATTATATATGCGTATCGCAATTGAACTTCATTTAAAACGCCTAATTGTGGGTGGGTTAGAAAAAGTTTATGAAATTGGTCGTGTATTCCGTAATGAGGGTGTATCAACTCGCCATAATCCTGAGTTTACGATGATTGAATTATACGAAGCGTATGCTGATTATAAAGATATTATGAAACTAACAGAAAATATGGTTGCTCATATTGCGAAGCAAGTACTAGGTACAACAACAATCCAATATGGTGAGTATGAAATTAATCTAGAACCAGAATGGACACGTCTTCATATGGTAGATGCAATTAAGGAACATTCTGGAGCGGATTTCTGGAATCCAATGAGTGTAGAAGAAGCGCGTGAACTTGCAAAAGAACATAATGTAGATATTAAGGATACAATGGAAGTTGGTCATATTATAAATGAATTCTTCGAACAAAAAGTAGAAGATAAATTAATCCAACCAACATTTATTTACGGTCATCCGGTAGAAATTTCACCACTTGCGAAAAAGAATGACGAAGATCCACGATTTACAGATCGTTTCGAATTATTTATCGTTGCACGTGAACATGCAAATGCATTCACTGAGTTAAATGATCCAATTGATCAGAAAGAACGTTTTGAAGCGCAATTAAAAGAACGCGAACAAGGTAATGACGAAGCTCACATGATGGATGATGATTATATCGAAGCTCTTGAGTATGGTATGCCTCCTACAGGTGGACTGGGAATTGGTATTGATCGTCTTGTTATGTTATTAACGAATGCGCCATCTATTCGTGATGTATTATTATTCCCTGCTATGCGTCATAAACAAGACTAAGCTTTGGAGATTTCTCCAAAGCTTTTTTTATTTGAGTATGAGTTGCCTAGAGGTAGTAAATCTTGATAGTGCGAAAAATTATATTTATATAGAAGAAAAGTGCTGTTTTTATACCTTTTTACTAAGTTAAAAATTTTATTAGAAAAACTATTGCATTTTAATAATCAAACTGGTATATTTATATTCGTTGCCACGAAAGGTAACAAGCAAAACAAACGAAAAACAACTTATCGAAAAAAGTTGTTGACGAAAATATAACAAAATGTTATATTAATAAAGTCGCTTCTGAGCGACGAAGAAGTTCTTTGAAAACTGAACGAAACAAACAACGTGAAACGTCAATTTTTATTTTTAGATGCTAGACAAACTAACTTTATTGGAGAGTTTGATCCTGGCTCAGGATGAACGCTGGCGGCGTGCCTAATACATGCAAGTCGAGCGAATGGATTAAGAGCTTGCTCTTATGAAGTTAGCGGCGGACGGGTGAGTAACACGTGGGTAACCTGCCCATAAGACTGGGATAACTCCGGGAAACCGGGGCTAATACCGGATAACATTTTGAACTGCATGGTTCGAAATTGAAAGGCGGCTTCGGCTGTCACTTATGGATGGACCCGCGTCGCATTAGCTAGTTGGTGAGGTAACGGCTCACCAAGGCAACGATGCGTAGCCGACCTGAGAGGGTGATCG
>NZ_CAKLBZ010000001.1:85000-87500 GCF_921008455.1 Bacillus basilensis
GCCACCATTTAAAGAGTGCGTAATAGCTCACTAGTCGAGTGACTCTGCGCCGAAAATGTACCGGGGCTAAATACACCACCGAAGCTGCGGATTGATACCAATGGTATCAGTGGTAGGGGAGCGTTCTAAGGACAGTGAAGTCAGACCGTAAGGACTGGTGGAGTGCTTAGAAGTGAGAATGCCGGTATGAGTAGCGAAAGACGGGTGAGAATCCCGTCCACCGAATGCCTAAGGTTTCCTGAGGAAGGCTCGTCCGCTCAGGGTTAGTCAGGACCTAAGCCGAGGCCGACAGGCGTAGGCGATGGACAACAGGTTGATATTCCTGTACCACCTCTTTATCGTTTGAGCAATGGAGGGACGCAGAAGGATAGAAGAAGCGTGCGATTGGTTGTGCACGTCCAAGCAGTTAGGCTGATAAGTAGGCAAATCCGCTTATCGTGAAGGCTGAGCTGTGATGGGGAAGCTCCTTATGGAGCGAAGTCTTTGATTCCCCGCTGCCAAGAAAAGCTTCTAGCGAGATAAAAGGTGCCTGTACCGCAAACCGACACAGGTAGGCGAGGAGAGAATCCTAAGGTGTGCGAGAGAACTCTGGTTAAGGAACTCGGCAAAATGACCCCGTAACTTCGGGAGAAGGGGTGCTTTCTTAACGGAAAGCCGCAGTGAATAGGCCCAAGCGACTGTTTAGCAAAAACACAGCTCTCTGCGAAGCCGTAAGGCGAAGTATAGGGGGTGACACCTGCCCGGTGCTGGAAGGTTAAGGAGAGGGGTTAGCGTAAGCGAAGCTCTGAACTGAAGCCCCAGTAAACGGCGGCCGTAACTATAACGGTCCTAAGGTAGCGAAATTCCTTGTCGGGTAAGTTCCGACCCGCACGAAAGGTGTAACGATTTGGGCACTGTCTCAACCAGAGACTCGGTGAAATTATAGTACCTGTGAAGATGCAGGTTACCCGCGACAGGACGGAAAGACCCCGTGGAGCTTTACTGTAGCCTGATATTGAATTTTGGTACAGTTTGTACAGGATAGGCGGGAGCCTTTGAAACCGGAGCGCTAGCTTCGGTGGAGGCGCTGGTGGGATACCGCCCTGACTGTATTGAAATTCTAACCTACGGGTCTTATCGACCCGGGAGACAGTGTCAGGTGGGCAGTTTGACTGGGGCGGTCGCCTCCTAAAGTGTAACGGAGGCGCCCAAAGGTTCCCTCAGAATGGTTGGAAATCATTCGTAGAGTGCAAAGGCATAAGGGAGCTTGACTGCGAGACCTACAAGTCGAGCAGGGACGAAAGTCGGGCTTAGTGATCCGGTGGTTCCGCATGGAAGGGCCATCGCTCAACGGATAAAAGCTACCCCGGGGATAACAGGCTTATCTCCCCCAAGAGTCCACATCGACGGGGAGGTTTGGCACCTCGATGTCGGCTCATCGCATCCTGGGGCTGTAGTCGGTCCCAAGGGTTGGGCTGTTCGCCCATTAAAGCGGTACGCGAGCTGGGTTCAGAACGTCGTGAGACAGTTCGGTCCCTATCCGTCGTGGGCGTAGGAAATTTGAGAGGAGCTGTCCTTAGTACGAGAGGACCGGGATGGACGCACCGCTGGTGTACCAGTTGTTCTGCCAAGGGCATAGCTGGGTAGCTATGTGCGGAAGGGATAAGTGCTGAAAGCATCTAAGCATGAAGCCCCCCTCAAGATGAGATTTCCCATAGCGTAAGCTAGTAAGATCCCTGAAAGATGATCAGGTTGATAGGTTCGAGGTGGAAGCATGGTGACATGTGGAGCTGACGAATACTAATAGATCGAGGACTTAACCATATAATATGAAGCAAATGTTATCTAGTTTTGAAAGAATATAAAAAACTTGTTGACTTTGAAAGTTAAATAAGTTACAATAACTCTTGTCTTAAATGAATACAGTCTGGTAATGATGGCAGAGAGGCCACACCCGTTCCCATACCGAACACGGAAGTTAAGCTCTCTAGCGCCGATGGTAGTTGGGACCTTGTCCCTGTGAGAGTAGGACGTTGCCAGGCAATTCGGAGGATTAGCTCAGCTGGGAGAGCACCTGCCTTACAAGCAGGGGGTCGGCGGTTCGATCCCGTCATCCTCCACCATTTAGCCGACTTAGCTCAATTGGTAGAGCAACTGACTTGTAATCAGTAGGTTGGGGGTTCAAGTCCTCTAGTCGGCACCAGTTTTTATTGCAAGAGCCATTAGCTCAGTTGGTAGAGCATCTGACTTTTAATCAGAGGGTCGAAGGTTCGAATCCTTCATGGCTCACCATTTTAATGAAATATGCGGGTGTGGCGGAATTGGCAGACGCACTAGACTTAGGATCTAGCGCCTTTGGCGTGGGGGTTCGACTCCCTTCACCCGCACTTTTAATAAAATATCTCAAACATGTCTTGCGGAAGTAGTTCAGTGGTAGAATACAACCTTGCCAAGGTTGGGGTCGCGGGTTCGAATCCCGTCTTCCGCTCCAATTTCCAATATGACATGCCGGGGTGGCGGA
>NZ_CAKLBZ010000001.1:90000-150000 GCF_921008455.1 Bacillus basilensis
GAATGTATCCTGAGTACGGCGGAACACGTGAAATTCCGTCGGAATCTGGGAGGACCATCTCCCAAGGCTAAATACTCCCTAGTGATCGATAGTGAACCAGTACCGTGAGGGAAAGGTGAAAAGCACCCCGGAAGGGGAGTGAAAGAGATCCTGAAACCGTGTGCCTACAAATAGTCAGAGCCCGTTAATGGGTGATGGCGTGCCTTTTGTAGAATGAACCGGCGAGTTACGATCCCGTGCAAGGTTAAGCTGAAGAGGCGGAGCCGCAGCGAAAGCGAGTCTGAATAGGGCGTTTAGTACGTGGTCGTAGACCCGAAACCAGGTGATCTACCCATGTCCAGGGTGAAGTTCAGGTAACACTGAATGGAGGCCCGAACCCACGCACGTTGAAAAGTGCGGGGATGAGGTGTGGGTAGCGGAGAAATTCCAATCGAACCTGGAGATAGCTGGTTCTCCCCGAAATAGCTTTAGGGCTAGCCTTAAGTGTAAGAGTCTTGGAGGTAGAGCACTGATTGGACTAGGGGTCCTCATCGGATTACCGAATTCAGTCAAACTCCGAATGCCAATGACTTATCCTTAGGAGTCAGACTGCGAGTGATAAGATCCGTAGTCAAAAGGGAAACAGCCCAGACCGCCAGCTAAGGTCCCAAAGTGTGTATTAAGTGGAAAAGGATGTGGAGTTGCTTAGACAACTAGGATGTTGGCTTAGAAGCAGCCACCATTTAAAGAGTGCGTAATAGCTCACTAGTCGAGTGACTCTGCGCCGAAAATGTACCGGGGCTAAATACACCACCGAAGCTGCGGATTGATACCAATGGTATCAGTGGTAGGGGAGCGTTCTAAGGACAGTGAAGTCAGACCGTAAGGACTGGTGGAGTGCTTAGAAGTGAGAATGCCGGTATGAGTAGCGAAAGACGGGTGAGAATCCCGTCCACCGAATGCCTAAGGTTTCCTGAGGAAGGCTCGTCCGCTCAGGGTTAGTCAGGACCTAAGCCGAGGCCGACAGGCGTAGGCGATGGACAACAGGTTGATATTCCTGTACCACCTCTTTATCGTTTGAGCAATGGAGGGACGCAGAAGGATAGAAGAAGCGTGCGATTGGTTGTGCACGTCCAAGCAGTTAGGCTGATAAGTAGGCAAATCCGCTTATCGTGAAGGCTGAGCTGTGATGGGGAAGCTCCTTATGGAGCGAAGTCTTTGATTCCCCGCTGCCAAGAAAAGCTTCTAGCGAGATAAAAGGTGCCTGTACCGCAAACCGACACAGGTAGGCGAGGAGAGAATCCTAAGGTGTGCGAGAGAACTCTGGTTAAGGAACTCGGCAAAATGACCCCGTAACTTCGGGAGAAGGGGTGCTTTCTTAACGGAAAGCCGCAGTGAATAGGCCCAAGCGACTGTTTAGCAAAAACACAGCTCTCTGCGAAGCCGTAAGGCGAAGTATAGGGGGTGACACCTGCCCGGTGCTGGAAGGTTAAGGAGAGGGGTTAGCGTAAGCGAAGCTCTGAACTGAAGCCCCAGTAAACGGCGGCCGTAACTATAACGGTCCTAAGGTAGCGAAATTCCTTGTCGGGTAAGTTCCGACCCGCACGAAAGGTGTAACGATTTGGGCACTGTCTCAACCAGAGACTCGGTGAAATTATAGTACCTGTGAAGATGCAGGTTACCCGCGACAGGACGGAAAGACCCCGTGGAGCTTTACTGTAGCCTGATATTGAATTTTGGTACAGTTTGTACAGGATAGGCGGGAGCCTTTGAAACCGGAGCGCTAGCTTCGGTGGAGGCGCTGGTGGGATACCGCCCTGACTGTATTGAAATTCTAACCTACGGGTCTTATCGACCCGGGAGACAGTGTCAGGTGGGCAGTTTGACTGGGGCGGTCGCCTCCTAAAGTGTAACGGAGGCGCCCAAAGGTTCCCTCAGAATGGTTGGAAATCATTCGTAGAGTGCAAAGGCATAAGGGAGCTTGACTGCGAGACCTACAAGTCGAGCAGGGACGAAAGTCGGGCTTAGTGATCCGGTGGTTCCGCATGGAAGGGCCATCGCTCAACGGATAAAAGCTACCCCGGGGATAACAGGCTTATCTCCCCCAAGAGTCCACATCGACGGGGAGGTTTGGCACCTCGATGTCGGCTCATCGCATCCTGGGGCTGTAGTCGGTCCCAAGGGTTGGGCTGTTCGCCCATTAAAGCGGTACGCGAGCTGGGTTCAGAACGTCGTGAGACAGTTCGGTCCCTATCCGTCGTGGGCGTAGGAAATTTGAGAGGAGCTGTCCTTAGTACGAGAGGACCGGGATGGACGCACCGCTGGTGTACCAGTTGTTCTGCCAAGGGCATAGCTGGGTAGCTATGTGCGGAAGGGATAAGTGCTGAAAGCATCTAAGCATGAAGCCCCCCTCAAGATGAGATTTCCCATAGCGTAAGCTAGTAAGATCCCTGAAAGATGATCAGGTTGATAGGTTCGAGGTGGAAGCATGGTGACATGTGGAGCTGACGAATACTAATAGATCGAGGACTTAACCATATAATATGTAGCAATGTTATCTAGTTTTGAAGGAATATGCCTTCATAGTTTGGTGATGATGGCAGAGAGGTCACACCCGTTCCCATACCGAACACGGAAGTTAAGCTCTCTAGCGCCGATGGTAGTTGGGACCTTGTCCCTGTGAGAGTAGGACGTCGCCAAGCAAGCTAAAACACGAATCAAATGATTCGTGTTTTTTTGTGTTTTCTTTTATAATCCATAGTAATTAAAAAATGTGTTTAAATAATAATTATTTTGATTAAATACAAGGGAACGTGGCTAGGATAGTGAATAAGCAAAAGAGTTGCAAATTTTATTAATACGTATATAATTAAAGTCAAAGATAGTCAAAGTCAATAAAGGTGGCGGATAAATGAGAAATATATCTGATATCATTGAGCAATATCTAAAGCAAGTTATTGACTTAAGTAATAATAATGTGATTGAAATCAAAAGAAATGAGATTGCGGATCGATTCGAGTGCGTACCATCTCAAATCAATTATGTAATCAATACCCGTTTTACGTTAGAAAGAGGATTTGTAGTAGAAAGTAAACGTGGTGGAGGAGGTTACATTCGCATTATAAAAGTCAAACTGCATGATGATATAGACATTATTGATCAAATGCTTCATATGATTGATCATAGCATTGCACAAGGGAATGCAGAGAGTATGATTATACGTTTAATAGAAGAGGGAATCATAACAAATCGTGAAGCTAAACTTATGCTAAGTGTACTAGATCGTTCTGTATTATCAATGGATGTTCCTTCTCGAGATGAACTTAGGGCTCGAATATTATGCGCAATGTTAAGAACACTGAAATATAAATAAATACAGCTGTTGTAAAAGAATAATAACTAAGAGATAAGGTAGTTAAATATTGTAGAGGTTTTGAAAAAAGAACACGCACTTTTATTTAAACGAATAAAGGAAAGTGAACCATCTAGTAATGTATGAAAAGTACTATGAGATAGATCGTTCCTGTTATAAAGGTGGGGATAGTGATGACTTGTCAAAACTGTAATATAAGACCAGCAACTTTACATTATACAAAAGTAATCAACGAAAAGAAGGCGGAAGTTCATCTTTGTGAGCAATGTGCAGAACAAAGTGGCTATACGTCTTTCTTTCAATCATCGCAGTCTAACTTTTCATTTCATGATTTATTTGCTGGGTTATTACACGGTGAATCAACAATGTTTGAAGAAGGAAAAAACGGGTTTTCGAATACAAGTATATTAAGATGCCCAGATTGTAAGATGACATATGAACAATTTACAAAGGTGGGACGCTTTGGATGTGCTTCTTGTTACGATACATTTAAGGAACATTTAAAGCCATTATTAAAACGTCTTCACGGGGGACATACAGATCATTGTGGAAAAATTCCGGAACGTATAGAAGGAAATGTTCACTTAAAGAAAGAATTAGATGAACTAAAACTCATTCTGAAACAATACGTACAGAAAGAGGAGTTTGAGAAAGCTGCTGAAGTAAGGGATAAAATTCGAGGTCTTGAAAATCAGCTTAGTGAGCATAGAGAGGGGGAATAGTTCTATGTCACTGGACAAAATTATGAATGAAGCGATTAGTCCATGGATGAAGGGGGATGGCCCTGATTCTGATATTGTTTTAAGTAGTCGAATTCGTTTGGCTCGTAATTTTAAAAAATATCAATTCTCTACTATGCAAAGCGAAGAAGAAGCTAAACAGATTCATGAATTATTTAAAAAGGAATTTATAAATAAAACGGTAGAACCTTTTGGAGAGTTTGAACTATTAAAAATGAATGAATTAACACCTCTTCAAAGGAGAGTATTAGTTGAAAAGCATTTAATTAGTCCCAACCTTGCAGGAACAGAATATGGAGCATGTCTATTGTCAGAAAGCGAACATATTAGTGTTATGCTTAATGAAGAAGACCATATTCGAATTCAGTGCTTATTTTCAGGATTGCAATTATCAGAGGCTCTTCAAAGTGCCAATCAAATAGATAATTGGATAGAGGAAGAGGTTGAATATGCTTTTGATGAATCACTTGGATATATTACGAGTTGTCCTACTAACGTTGGTACTGGATTAAGGGCTTCTGTAATGATTCACTTACCAGGACTCGTTTTAACGAAAAGAATTAGCCGTATTATACAAGTAATTCAGAAATTAGGGTTAGTAGTAAGAGGAATATACGGTGAAGGTAGCGAAGCGTTAGGTAATATATTTCAAGTGTCAAATCAAATGACGCTAGGAAAATCTGAAGAAGATATTATTGCAGATTTAAAGAGTGTCATTCAACAAATCATACAACAAGAAAAAATGGCTAGAGAATTAATTGTACAAAATTCAAGCATTGAGCTTGAAGATAAAGTTTATCGCTCTTATGGCATACTAGCAAACAGTCGGTTAATTCAATCTGCGGAAGCAGCCACTTGCTTATCAGATGTACGACTTGGTATTGATTTAGGATATATAAAAGGTGTATCGAGAAATATTTTGACTGAGCTAATGGTCCTTACACAACCAGGCATTTTACAACAATATGCAGGAGGACCTTTGGGACCAGAAGAAAGAGATTATCGAAGAGCAACCTTAATCCGTGAGCGATTACGTATTGAAAAAAACTAAGCGCAAGTAGGAGGCGATTTCTATGATGTTTGGAAGATTTACAGAAAGAGCACAAAAAGTATTAGCTTTATCTCAGGAGGAAGCAATTCGCATTGGGCATAATAATATTGGAACAGAACATATTTTACTTGGGCTTGTACGCGAAGGGGAAGGAATTGCAGCAAAAGCGTTGATTGCTCTAGGATTAAGTCCAGAGAAAGTTCAAAAAGAAGTAGAAGCGTTAATTGGACGCGGAACAGAAGCTTCTCAAACGGTACATTATACACCGCGTGCTAAAAAGGTTATTGAGTTGTCTATGGATGAAGCTCGTAAATTAGGTCATTCTTACGTTGGAACAGAACATATCTTACTTGGTTTAATCCGTGAAGGTGAAGGTGTAGCAGCGCGTGTTTTAAATAACTTAGGTGTTAGCCTAAATAAGGCAAGACAACAAGTATTGCAACTTCTTGGAAGTAATGAAGCAAGTTCAGGTCACCAAGGTGGCTCTTCAACAAATGCAAATACACCAACACTGGATAGCTTAGCACGTGATTTAACAGTTGTTGCACGTGAAAATCGTTTAGACCCTGTTATTGGGCGTGGTAAAGAAATTCAACGTGTAATTGAAGTGTTAAGCCGTAGAACAAAAAACAATCCTGTATTAATTGGAGAGCCTGGTGTAGGTAAAACGGCGATTGCTGAAGGATTAGCACAACAAATCGTAAATAATGAAGTTCCTGAAACTTTAAGAGATAAGCGTGTTATGACATTAGATATGGGTACAGTGGTAGCTGGAACGAAATATCGTGGTGAATTTGAAGATCGTTTGAAGAAAGTAATGGATGAAATCCGTCAGGCAGGAAATATTATTCTATTTATTGATGAACTTCATACATTAATTGGTGCAGGTGGAGCAGAAGGTGCTATTGATGCATCGAACATTTTAAAACCTTCTTTAGCTCGCGGGGAGTTACAATGTATTGGGGCGACAACGTTAGATGAATATCGCAAATATATTGAAAAAGACGCGGCTTTAGAGAGACGTTTCCAACCAATTCATGTTGATGAGCCAAGTTTAGACGAATCAACTCAAATCTTGAAAGGTTTACGTGATCGCTATGAGGCACATCACCGCGTATCTATTACAGATGATGCAATTGATGCAGCTGTAAAGCTTTCAGATCGTTATATTACAGATCGTTTCTTACCAGATAAAGCAATTGATTTAATTGATGAAGCTGCTTCTAAGGTTCGCTTACGCTCTTATACAACACCACCAAATTTAAAAGAGCTTGAAGTGAAGCTTGAGGAAATTAGAAAAGAAAAAGATGCAGCTGTACAAAGTCAAGAATTTGAAAAAGCTGCTTCCTTACGTGATATGGAACAACGCTTGCGTGAGAAGTTAGAAGATACGAAGCGTCAGTGGAAAGAGAAACAAGGACAAGAAAACTCAGAAGTAACAGTAGAAGATATTGCAAATGTCGTATCTACGTGGACGCGTATTCCGGTTTCTAAACTTGCACAAACAGAGACTGATAAATTATTAAACTTAGAATCCATTCTTCACGATCGTGTTATTGGTCAAGATGAAGCGGTAGTAGCTGTAGCGAAAGCCGTTCGTCGTGCTAGAGCAGGATTGAAAGATCCGAAACGTCCGATTGGTTCATTTATTTTCTTAGGACCAACAGGTGTAGGTAAGACGGAGCTAGCAAGAGCGTTAGCGGAATCTATGTTCGGTGATGAGGATGCAATGATTCGCATCGATATGTCTGAGTACATGGAGAAGCATTCTACCTCTCGTTTAGTTGGATCTCCTCCAGGATATGTTGGATATGAAGAAGGTGGACAATTAACAGAAAAGGTTCGCCGTAAGCCATATTCAGTTGTCCTATTAGATGAAGTAGAGAAAGCTCATCCTGATGTGTTTAATATTTTACTACAAGTATTAGAAGATGGTCGCTTAACGGATTCTAAAGGGCGTACGGTTGATTTCCGTAATACAATTGTTATTATGACATCTAACGTTGGTGCAGACGCGTTAAAACGTAATAAACATCTTGGATTTAACGTACAAGATGAGAGCCGCGATTATTCAGATATGAAAGGTAAAGTAATGGATGAACTGAAAAAAGCATTTCGTCCAGAATTCTTAAACCGTATTGATGAAATTATCGTGTTCCATATGCTTGAGAAAAAACATATTCAAGAGATTGTAACACTTATGGTGAATCAGTTAGTGAATCGCTTAAAAGAGCAAGAGATTGAATTGCATTTAACAGAAGGAGCGATTTCAGCCATTGCTGATAAAGGATTTGACCGAGAATACGGTGCTCGCCCGCTTCGTAGAGCAATTCAGAAACATGTAGAAGATAGACTATCGGAAGAACTTTTAAAAGGTGCTATTGAGAAAGGACAAAAAGTTATCTTTGATGTTGAAGGAGAATCATTTGTCATTCATAGTGCTGAAAAGGTAAAATAAGTATAGACAAACTAAGAGGGCTACGAGATAGCCCTCTTTCTTGTACGAGAAGGATAAATTGTTTATAGATGAAAGTGAAGTGAAATATAAAACGATATGGCTAAAAAGAAAACAAAATTCACATGTCAAGAGTGTGGTTATCAGTCACCGAAATATATGGGGAAGTGCCCTGGATGTGGTCAATGGAATACGCTTGTTGAAGAGATGGAGCCGGTTATATCATCAAGGCGCCTTAATTATGCCAATGCGATTCAAACAGAAGTAACAAAGCCAAGACGTCTTACTGAAGTAGAAACAAAGTCTGAGGCGCGTATTGAAACAAAATTTCAAGAGTTTAACCGTGTACTTGGGGGCGGGATTGTAGATGGGTCCTTAGTACTTATTGGTGGAGATCCTGGGATTGGAAAATCAACATTGTTATTACAGATTTCATCACAATTAGCGGATTCTTCATATGATGTACTATACATATCGGGTGAGGAGTCAGCAAAGCAGATTAAACTTCGTGCAGATCGTTTGCATGTAAAGGGTAGTAATCTATTTGTTGTAGCAGAAACGGATTTACAGCGAATTGCAGCACACATTGAAGAGATGAATCCAGCTTTTGTTGTTATTGATTCTATTCAAACGATACATTTACCTGAGGTGACGTCAGCACCGGGAAGCGTGGCACAAGTACGTGAATGTACAGCAGAATTAATGAAACTTGCAAAAACGAAAGGAATCCCTATTTTTATCGTCGGACATGTGACAAAAGAAGGTGCAATTGCAGGACCTCGTATGTTAGAACATATGGTCGATGCAGTTCTTTACTTTGAAGGAGACCGTCATCATACATATCGTATTTTGCGAGCTGTGAAGAATCGTTTTGGTTCCACGAATGAAATGGGTATTTTTGAAATGAAAGAACTTGGCCTTGCGGAAGTCTTAAACCCTTCTGAAATTTTCCTTGAGGAAAGACCTGTTGGGGTTGCAGGATCAACAGTGGTAGCCTCAATGGAAGGAACAAGACCAGTTTTAGTAGAAATACAAGCATTAATCTCCCCTACTAGTTTTGGAAACCCTCGAAGAATGGCGACGGGAATTGATCATAACCGTGTATCACTTATTATGGCAGTGTTAGAAAAAAGAACAGGTTTATTATTGCAAAATCAAGACGCATATTTAAAAGTAGCAGGTGGTTTGAAATTAGATGAACCAGCAATTGATTTAGCTGTGGCTTTAAGTATAGCTTCAAGTTTTAGAGATAAATCTACGGCACCAACCGATGCAGTAATAGGAGAAGTAGGATTAACTGGAGAAATAAGAAGAGTATCAAGAATTGAACAACGTGTACAAGAAGCAGCTAAATTAGGATTTCAACGTGCTATTATTCCTAGAAAAAATTTGGGAGGATGGACAATTCCGGATGGGATTGAGGTAGTAGGTGTATCTAATTTGGGAGAAGCGCTTCGTTTGACATTAGGAGGCTAGGCTATGGAAGAAAACAAGCAACGTGTCAAAAATATGATTAATATTTTACAGCTCGTGGCTCCGGGAACACCACTGCGCGAAGGGATAGATAATGTACTTCGCGCACAAACAGGGGGATTAATTGTTCTTGGATATAACGAGCAGATTAAAAGTATTGTCGATGGAGGTTTTCATATTAATTGTGCATTCTCTCCTGCTAGTTTATACGAGTTAGCAAAAATGGATGGGGCACTTATTTTAAATGAAACGGGAAGTAAAATTTTAATTGCGAACGCACAATTAGTTCCAGAGGCATCTATTGATTCTATTGAAACGGGAATGCGTCACCGAACGGCAGAGCGTGTAGCGAAGCAGACAGGTAGCCTTGTTGTGGCTATTTCACAAAGACGTAACGTAATTACACTATATCAAGGGAATTTACGTTATACACTAAAAGATATAGGTGTTATTTTAACAAAGGCAAACCAAGCTATTCAAACGTTAGAAAAATATAAAGCTGTATGGAATGATGGGATTACGAATTTGGGCATTCTAGAATTTGAAGAGGTTGTTACAATGTCCGAGGTGGTTCATGTTTTACATAGTGTTGAAATGGTACTACGTATTAAAAATGAAATATTGAGCTATATTCATGAACTAGGAACAGAAGGTAGGTTAATTCGTTTACAACTTACTGAACTACTAGCTGATTTAGAAGCAGAGGCAGCGCTATTAATAAAAGATTACCATCAAGAAAAAACACAAGACCATCATCAAATTTTGAAAAAGTTACAAGAACTTGCAAATACACAACTTCTAGAGGATAGTGATTTAGTTAAATTGCTTGGATATCCAGGGCAAACGAGTTTAGAAGAAAGTGTGACACCGAGAGGATACCGAATCACCAGCAAAATTTCACGTGTTCCACCACTTATCATTGAAAATTTAATTAATCGATTTAAAACTTTGCAAGGTGTTTGTCGGGCAACTATTAATGAATTAGATGATGTGGAAGGAATTGGGGAAGTCAGGGCGAAGAAAATACGAGAAGGCCTAAAAAGAATTCAAGAGCATCTCTATATGAGTAGACACAATTAAGAATATTACATTGATTCCATAATATAACGACACTAGAACACTTTTGGTATATGATATGATATATTGGTAAATAAAACTATTTATAAAAAAACACGTCCGCTTTTGCATTCGGCGTTTTGATTAGCGAAACAATGGTTAATAATGAGTAGGAGGTGGTTGGATGTTAAAACGGATTGTACAGCTCTTCTTTTTAGTAATCGGGGGAGCATTAGGGATTTACTTAATCCCAAAAGTTATTAATGTATTAGACATGGGTGCCGTTCCTTTATTGGAAGGATCGTATGTTCGTGCAATTATTGGTGCAATTATTTTATTTTTAACAACATTTTGGCTTGTAGATTATATCGTTCAACTTATTAAGCATATTGAAGAGGCCCTTGTAAAGGCGCCTGTAGCGGATGTTTTATTTGGTACATTAGGGTTAATCTCTGGTCTTATTGTTGCATATTTAATTTTAATACCAATTCGTGAATTTACAATTCCAGTTATTAGTACAGTGTTGCAAGTGTTCTTTACTCTTTTACTTGGATACTTAGGATTCCAAGTAGGGTTTAAGAAGAGGAATGAATTGCTAGGATTATTTACATTACCACAACGTGGGAAGAAGAAAAATAATAATAGTGAGAATGAAGAAACTGAAACTGAGGTAGAAGAATCTACAACTCATTGGAAAATTCTTGATACGAGTGTAATTATCGATGGACGTATTGCTGATATTTGCCAAACAAAGTTTTTAGAAGGAACAATTGTGATTCCACAATTCGTGTTAGAAGAACTTCAGCACATTGCCGATTCTTCTGATGCTTTAAAGCGTAATCGTGGTCGCAGAGGATTAGATATTTTAAATCGTATTCAAAAAGAGATGCCGATTCCGGTAGAAATTTATGAAGGCGATTTTGATGATATTCAAGAAGTGGATAGCAAACTTGTAAAGTTGGCGAAAATCACTGGTGGAACGGTAGTAACGAATGATTTCAACTTAAATAAAGTCTCTGAATTACAAGGGGTAACGGTGTTAAATATTAACGATTTAGCTAATGCGATTAAACCTGTTGTACTCCCAGGTGAAGAACTAAGTGTTTATGTTGTAAAAGATGGAAAAGAACAAAATCAAGGTGTTGCATATTTAGATGATGGCACGATGATTGTAGTAGAAGATGGTAGAGAATACGTAGGTTCGCAACTTGATGTACTTGTTACGAGTGTGTTACAAACATCAGCTGGTCGTATGATTTTCGCCAAACGTAAATTATTAGAAAAAGCATTATAAGTAGAGGATTATTAATATGTATACATTAATTATTCCAGCAGCTGGTCAAGGAAAGCGAATGGGTGCTGGCAAAAATAAGTTGTTTTTACTTATTAATGAAGTACCGATTATTGTGCATACGTTACGTGCTTTTGAAAAGGATAAAGCATGTAAAAATATTATCATGGCAATTAACGAAGAAGAGCGCCCATATTTTGAAGAGCTAATGCATAAGTATCCGGTTGAAAAGCCAGTACAATTTATTCAGGGTGGAGCTGAAAGACAAGATAGTGTGTATAACGCGATTCAGCATACGAGTGATGTTGAGTATGTTCTTGTACATGACGGTGCGCGCCCGTTCGTAACAAATAAAGTGATCCAAGATGTATTAACTGCAGCAGAAAAATATGGAGCTTCCATTTGTGCGGTGCCAGTGAAAGATACCGTTAAGAAAGTACAGCAGGGTGTTGTTGTCGAAACAGTAGAAAGATCTCAGCTTAAAGCTGTACAAACACCGCAAGGGTTCTCTGTTTCTCTTTTGTTAGAAGCTCATAGAAGTGCGAAGCAGAGTTGTTTCCTTGGTACAGATGATGCAAGTCTCGTGGAACGTATCGGGAAGCAAGTAGGTGTAGTAGAGGGGAGTTACTATAATATTAAAGTGACGACTCCAGAGGATTTACTAATTGCTGAAAGCTTTCTTCACGTTCAAAAGAAATAATAGCAATGATTATAGCGAAGAAAAGCTCGGCAAAGGCCGGGCTTTTCTTTATAGGGATAGCGATATAATATAGAGTCATAAAGCTTAGTAGTTTAGCTTGAGGAGGATGTAAAGAATGTTTCGAATTGGACAAGGTTTTGACGTACATGAATTTGCGGAAGGTAGACCGTTAATTATCGGTGGAATTACAATTCCTCATGAGAAAGGATTGATCGGTCACTCGGATGCAGATGTATTATTACATACGATCGCAGACGCATGTTTAGGTGCAATTGCGGCAGGTGATATTGGAAAACATTTCCCCGATACAGACCCTACCTTTAAAGATGCGGATTCAGCTGTGTTGTTACAGAAGGTTTGGGAATTTGTACGTGAACAAGGTTATGAGCTAGGGAACCTAGATTGTACAATTATCGCCCAAAAGCCGAAAATGGCACCACATATTGAAAGTATGCGTAAACGCATTAGCGAACTATTAGAAACGTCTATTGATAATATCAATGTAAAGGCAACAACAACAGAAAAATTAGGATTTACAGGTAGGGAAGAAGGAATTGCTTCTCAAGCAGTTGTTTTATTACAGAAAAAATAATGGTTTTTAATTCGTAAGATGGATAATCACATTTTTTTGGTGTACAATTATAGAATGTGTTGACATTAAGAATGGAAGGTGTACCAATTATGGAAAAGCAAGTGAGAGTGCGCTATGCGCCAAGTCCAACAGGACACTTACATATCGGAAATGCGCGTACGGCATTATTTAATTATTTATTTGCTCGTCATCAAGATGGTAAGTTTATTATTCGTATTGAAGATACTGATGTAAAACGTAATGTTGCTGGTGGAGAAGAAAGCCAATTAAAATACTTGAAATGGCTCGGTATGGACTGGGATGAAGGTGTTGATGTTGGTGGTGAATTTGGACCATATCGTCAAACAGAGCGTTTAGATATGTATAAAAAATTATATGAAGATTTATTAGAGCGTGGTTTAGCTTACAAATGTTATATGACAGAAGAAGAGCTAGAAGCGGAACGTGAAGGGCAAATCGCTCGTGGTGAAACACCTCGTTACGCAGGTAACCACCGTGATTTAACTGAAGCACAAGTGAAAGAATTTGAAGCTGAGGGACGTATTCCGAGTATTCGTTTCCGTGTACCAGCTGACCGTGATTACACATTTAAAGATATTGTAAAAGATGAAGTTGCATTCCATTCAAATGATTTTGGTGATTTCGTTATCGTGAAAAAAGATGGAATTCCAACTTATAACTTTGCGGTAGCAGTAGATGATCACTTAATGGAAATTACACACGTACTTCGTGGTGATGATCATATTTCAAACACGCCAAAACAAATGATGATTTATGAAGCTTTCGGTTGGGATATTCCGCAATTCGGTCATATGACTTTAATTGTAAATGAAAGCCGTAAAAAATTAAGTAAGCGCGATGAATCTATTATTCAATTTATTGAGCAATATAAAGAGCTTGGATATCTTCCAGAAGCAATCTTTAACTTTATTGCATTACTAGGTTGGTCGCCAGTGGGAGAAGAAGAAATCTTCTCTCAAGAAGAGTTTATCAAAATGTTCGATGCAGCTCGTTTATCAAAATCACCTGCATTATTTGATTCTCAAAAACTAAAATGGATGAACAACCAATATATGAAAAAGCAAGATTTAGATACGGTGGTAGAATTAAGCTTACCGCATCTAGTGAAAGCTGGACGTATAGGTGAAACTTTAAGTGAACAAGAACAAGCTTGGATTCGTGATGTAATTGCGTTGTATCATGACCAAATGAGTTTTGGAGCTGAAATTGTAGAGCTTTCTGAAATGTTCTTCAAAGATCATGTTGATTATGAAGAAGAAGGACAAGAAGTATTAAAAGGTGAACAAGTACCAGAAGTACTTCGTGCATTTGCCGGTCAAGTAGAAGCACTAGAAGCGATGGAACCAGCAGCAATTAAGGCGGCTATTAAAGCAGTCCAAAAGGAAACAGGTCATAAAGGTAAAAACTTATTTATGCCAATCCGTGTTGCAACTACTGGTCAAACACATGGCCCAGAACTTCCTAATGCTATTGTACTTCTTGGAAAAGAAAAAGTGTTAAATCGTCTTCAAAAAGTAATTGGTTAACATTTTCTAGGTTTAGAAATATAATAAGTATACTTAAAACCTAATAAGGAAAAGCGACGAGAAGGAGAAGTAGAAAATCAGGCTTTTTACAGAGAGAACCACCTTTAGGCTGGAAGTGGTTTATAAGCGGATTTTTGAAATGCCCCTTCGAGTCTTCTGCTGAACAGCAAATTGTTTTGTGAAATGTCTTAGGGCGTAAAGTAAGCAGAAGCGGTGTGTACCGTTATCAGAGATGAGTTTGAGGCTTCTTTAGCCTAAACAGAGTGGAACCGCGCTTATAAGGCGTCTCTGTCAATATGACAGAGGCGTCTTTTTTTATACCGTAAAAATGGGTATGAGTATAAGTTTTATCCCCGTGCATAAAGATTTAGGGGGAGAAGTAGGGAGTTAAGGGAGTTAGTTCGCTCGAAAAAGCATCCCATAAAGGGGAGGGAACGTCGATGTTTAAGAGGCTTCGGGAAGATATTGAAGTCGTTTTTGAACAGGATCCAGCGGCAAGAAGTTATTTCGAAGTCATTTTGACTTACTCTGGATTACATGCAGTTTGGGCCCATCGAATTGCACATGCTTTTTATAAAAAGAATTTCTTCTTTATTGCACGTTGGGTCTCACAGGTTAGTCGTTTCTTTACTGGCATTGAGATTCATCCAGGAGCAACAATTGGTCGTCGTTTTTTCATAGACCATGGAATGGGGGTTGTAATTGGAGAAACGTGTGAAATTGGTGATAATGTAACGATCTATCAAGGAGTTACATTAGGTGGTACAGGTAAAGAAAAGGGAAAGAGGCACCCTACAATTCAGGATAATGTATTAATTGCAACAGGTGCTAAGGTACTAGGTTCTATTACAGTTGGAGAGAATTCTAAAATTGGAGCGGGGTCTGTCGTATTAAAAGAAGTCCCTGCACATTCTACAGTTGTAGGTATACCTGGCCGAGTCGTTATTCAAAATGGAGTAAAGATCGGTCAAGAATTAAATCATTCTGACCTTCCAGACCCAATTTTTGATAAATTAAAGGTCATGGAAGTAGAACTTGATAAATTGAAAAAACAACTTGAAGTAAAGGTAGAAAGGAAGGATAAAAATGACTATTCACATTTATAATACGTTAACACGTCAAAAGGAAGAGTTTACTCCATTAGAAGAAAATAAGGTAAAGATGTATGTATGTGGACCTACAGTTTATAACTATATTCACATTGGGAATGCAAGACCACCTATGGTATTTGATACAGTACGCCGTTATTTAGAATATAAAGGGTATGATGTGCAGTACGTATCTAACTTTACTGACGTAGATGATAAGTTAATTAAAGCAGCAAATGAATTAGGTGAAGATGTGCCGACAATTGCTGACCGTTTCGTTGAAGCGTACTTTGAAGATGTAACAGCACTAGGTTGCAAACATGCAACGGTTCATCCGCGTGTAACGGAAAATATGGATATCATTATTGAATTTATTCAAGAACTTGTGAATAAAGGATATGCATATGAATCAGAAGGCGATGTGTACTTTAGAACGAAGGGATTTGAAGGGTACGGTAAATTATCGCATCAACCAATCGCAGACTTACGCCACGGTGCGCGTATTGAAGTAGGAGAAAAGAAACAAGACCCTCTTGATTTTGCTTTATGGAAAGCTGCGAAAGAAGGAGAAATCTTCTGGGAAAGCCCTTGGGGTAAAGGTCGTCCAGGGTGGCATATTGAATGCTCGGCAATGGCGCGTAAATACTTAGGAGATACAATCGATATTCACGCTGGTGGTCAAGACTTGGCATTTCCTCATCATGAGAATGAAATTGCGCAGTCTGAGGCGTTAACAGGAAAAACATTTGCACGTTATTGGATGCACAATGGATATATTAATATTAATAATGAGAAGATGTCTAAGTCACTTGGGAACTTCGTTTTGGTTCACGATATCATTAAGCAATATGATCCACAGTTAATTAGATTCTTTATGCTATCAGTACATTACCGTCACCCAATTAATTTCAGTGAAGAGTTATTACAAAGCACAAATAACGGACTGGAAAGAATTAAAACGGCTTACGGTAACTTAAAACACCGTATGGAAAGTAGTACGGATTTAACAGATCATAATGAGAAATGGTTAGCTGAGCTGGAAAAATTCCAGACTGCATTTGAAGAAGCAATGAATGATGACTTCAACACTGCTAATGCAATCACTGAATTATATAATGTAGCAAATCATGCAAATCAATATTTACTGGAAGAGCATACGTCTAAAGTGGTAATTGAAGCGTATGTAAAACAACTTGAAACATTATTTGATATTCTAGGGTTAGAATTAGCGCAAGACGAGTTGCTTGATGAAGAAATTGAGGCGCTTATTCAAAAACGCATTGAAGCTCGTAAAAATCGTGATTTTGCGTTATCAGATAAAATTCGCGATGATTTAAAAGACCGTAATATTATTTTAGAAGATACCGCTCAAGGTACAAGATGGAAAAGAGGATAAGAATGATTGATGCAAAGCAATTAAACAGCTTAGCGTTAGCATATATGGGTGATGCGGTATATGAACAATATATCCGCTATCATCTACTTCAAAAAGGGAAAGTTCGTCCTAATCAATTGCATCGATTAGGGACGAGCTTTGTTTCGGCAAAAGCACAGGCGAAAGTTGTTTATCATTTATTAGAGACAGCATTTTTAACTGAGGAAGAAGAAGCGGTACTAAGAAGAGGGCGTAATGCAAACTCAGGTACTGTTCCAAAAAATACGGATGTACAAACATATCGACATAGTACAGCATTTGAAGCGCTAATTGGCTATCATCACTTATTAAATAATCGTGAAAGATTAGACGAAATTGTATATAAGGCAATTGCTGTTTTAGAAGAAAAGGAAGGGGGCACATCATCATGAGTAGTGAATATATTATCGGACGTAACCCTGTAATTGAAGCGTTACGATCAGGAAGAGATATCAATAAAATTTGGGTTGCAGAAGGTGCTGCCAAAGGACAAGTACAAATTGTACTAGCACTAGCGAAAGAAAATAAGATTATTTTACAACATGCACCAAAAAAGAAGTTAGATCAATTAGTTGAGGGGAACCATCAAGGGGTAATTGCTCAAGTGGCTGCCTATCAATATGCTGAGTTAGAAGATCTATTCAAAGTAGCAGAGAAGCGTAATGAAGATCCGTTCTTCTTAATTTTAGATGAAATTGAAGACCCGCATAACCTAGGTTCTATTATGCGTACTGCGGATGCAACAGGAGCTCATGGAATTATTATTCCGAAAAGAAGAGCTGTGGGACTTACAGCATCAGTTGCGAAAGCATCTACTGGAGCAATTGAATATATTCCCGTTGCACGCGTAACGAATTTATCTCGTACAATTGATGAATTAAAAGAACGTGGACTTTGGATCGCTGGTACGGATGCAAAAGGGAAAACGGATTACCGTAATTTAGATGGTAAAATGCCAATTGGATTAGTAATTGGCAGTGAAGGAAAAGGTATGAGTCGTATTATTGGTGAAAAATGTGATTTCCTAATAACTTTACCGATGGTCGGTAAAGTTACATCCTTAAATGCTTCAGTAGCCGCAAGTTTGTTAATGTATGAGGTATATCGTAAACGTCACGAAATTGGTAAATAAAAAATGAACGATATTTTAATCGTTGACGGTTACAACATTATCGGAGCTTGGGGAGAATTGAAGAAACTACGGGATGTAGATTTGCAATCATCAAGAGATGCACTGATTGATAAGATGGCGGATTACCAAGGTTACACAGGTACAAAGGTAATGATAGTTTTTGATGCTTATACAGTCCACGGTATTGAAAAAAAGATGAAACAATCGCATGTGGAAGTCATATTCACGAGGAAGAATCAAACTGCAGATGAAAAGATAGAGCAGCTTGCGATCGAGCTTAGAAATATAAATACACAAATATATGTTGCGACTTCTGATTATACGGAACAATGGGTTATATTTGCACAAGGTGCTCTTCGGAAATCTGCACGTGAATTAGAGTTAGAAGTACAAGCGATGGAGCAACAAGTAAGAAGGCGTACACAAGACACAAAAGAAAAGCAACCCGCCATGCGAAAGATATTCAGTAAAGATATTACAGAAAAATTAGAAAAATTAAGAAGAGGAGAGCGTTGAAGCATTGACGCTCTTTATCTTTTTACTGTATAATATTGCTAAATAAATAGCGGTCGGAGGGATCAAGGTGGAAGCAGGCTTCGTAAGTGTAGGCGACGTTACATTTCGTGATTTAGAGGATGAGGCAATCGTTGAGTTAGTTCGAAAAGGTAATACTGACGCTCTAGAATATTTGATTCACAAATATAAGAACTTTGTTCGCGCGAAATCAAGATCTTATTTCTTAGTGGGTGCCGATCGAGAAGATATTGTGCAAGAAGGTATGATTGGATTGTTTAAAGCGATTCGTGATTATAAAGAGGACAAGCTGTCTTCATTCAAAGCATTTGCTGAACTGTGTATCACTCGACAAATTATTACCGCTATTAAAACAGCAACCAGGCAAAAACATATTCCGTTAAATTCGTATGTGTCTTTAGATAAGCCGATTTATGATGAGGAATCTGATCGGACATTATTAGATGTTATTTCGGAAGCGAAGGTAACTGATCCTGAAGAAATGATTATAAGTCAGGAAGAATATACAGACATAGAATCTAAAATATCTGAATTATTAAGCGATTTAGAAAGGAAAGTGCTTTCTTTATATCTAGACGGTCGTTCTTATCAAGAGATTTCGGAACAGTTAAATAGACATGTGAAATCTATTGATAATGCTTTACAGAGGGTGAAGCGGAAATTGGAACGATATATGGAAATGAGAGAGAGTACCACTTTAAATTCATAACAAGTGCTACAGGTGTAAAAAATCACCTGTTTTCTTTTTGCAGAGAGTACAAAAGGCATGTCATTGACATTGTCTTTTGTTGTATGATACATTTTTAGGGACATAATGTTACAAGGTTGGTGTAACTAATGAGGAAAAAAGTTGTACTCTCATGTGAAGAGTGTAAAAATCGAAACTACTCTACGATGAAAGATACGAGCTCGGTAGAGCGACTTGAAATAAAGAAATTCTGTAAAACATGCAATCAGCATACAGTTCACAAGGAAACAAAATAAATAATTGAAATAATACACTGGAGGTCCCGTAGATGCGTTTAACGAACTTTTTCGGCGATGTAGGTCGCGAAATGAAAAAAGTAAGTTGGCCTAAAAAAGATGAATTACTCCGTTCAACAGCGACTGTTATCGCTACAGTTGTCTTCTTTGCGATTTTCTTCGCAGTGGTTGATATGGGCATTTCTTCTTTAATTCGGTTAATTCTTGGTTAATTCTTGAATAAGAAGCACTTATCCATGATATAATGTTATTTATAAGAACTGTGTAAAAGCCCGGTGAACGGGTTTTTTCATTTGCGCAAAAAAATGTACGTCAGGGAGGGAAGGACGCTCGTCCTAAATGAATGGAAAAAAGTTGGTATGTTGTCCATACTTATTCTGGATATGAAAATAAAGTAAAAGCAAACCTAGAGAAACGTGTAGAATCAATGGGTATGCAAGATAAAATTTTCCGTGTTGTTGTCCCGGAAGAAGTAGAAGTAGAAATGAAAAACGGTAAAGAAAAATTAATGAAAAGAAAAGTGTTCCCAGGTTATGTATTAGTAGAATTAATCATGACTGATGACTCTTGGTATGTTGTACGTAACACGCCAGGTGTAACTGGGTTCGTTGGTTCTTCTGGTTCTGGATCTAAACCATCACCTCTATTAGAAGAGGAAGTTGTTACCATTATGAAACATATGGGAATGGACAACGAAGTGGTTGATTTCGACTTTGAACTTCATGAGACAGTACGTGTAAATGAGGGACCATTCGCAGATTATACAGGTGCTATCGAAGAAATTGATGTGGAGAAGAAAAAGGTTAGCGTGCTTGTGGACATGTTTGGTCGCGAGACTCCAGTTGAACTTGACTTCCATCAAATTGAAAAATTATAAAATGAAACTTGAAATGATTTGTAAAAAGTGATAATATCTTTTAAGTCAGTACGTCTTCGTTATCGGAGACGTTTTTTGAAAGATTTTATCCTTACAGATAAAATATGACGTGGGAGGGCAAATCACTGTCCAATTGACCACATCACGGACTTAAGGAGGTGTGTCTCGTGGCTAAAAAGGTAATTAAAATGGTAAAACTTCAAATTCCTGCAGGTAAAGCTAACCCAGCTCCACCGGTTGGTCCAGCATTAGGACAAGCAGGTGTTAACATCATGGGCTTCTGTAAAGAGTTTAACGCTCGTACAGCAGATCAAGCTGGTCTTATCATCCCTGTTGAAATTACGGTATTTGAGGACCGTTCATTCACTTTCATTACTAAAACTCCTCCTGCTGCTGTTCTTCTTAAGAAAGTAGCTGGTATTGAGTCTGGTTCTGGTGAACCAAACCGTAATAAAGTGGCAACTGTTAAGCGTGATAAAGTACGCGAAATCGCTGAAACTAAAATGCCTGACCTAAACGCTGCTAGCGTAGAAGCTGCAATGCGTATGGTTGAAGGTACTGCACGCAGTATGGGCATCGTTATCGAAGACTAATTCGATTTGTTTTTAAAAAAGGTTGCGGGTCTGGAATTCCAATTCGCAACCTTTATTATCGTAAATGATTATCGTTTTTAAATAAATGGATGGCGCGCATCCTCAGGTTATACCTGAAAATAAGCGTAAACGTGGGAGGTTATTCCGCTAAAACCACATTCGAGGAGGAAATAAAAATGGCTAAAAGAGGTAAAAAGTACGTAGAAGCTGCAAAGCTTGTTGATCGTGCAGCTGCTTACTCTGCAACAGAAGCAGTAGAATTAGTAAAGAAAACAAACACAGCTAAATTTGATGCAACTGTAGAAGCTGCATTCCGTTTAGGTGTTGACCCTAAGAAAGCTGACCAACAAATCCGTGGTGCAGTAGTTCTTCCACACGGTACTGGTAAAGTACAACGTGTATTAGTATTCGCTAAAGGCGAAAAAGCTAAAGAAGCTGAAGCTGCTGGAGCTGATTTCGTAGGCGATACAGATTACATCGGTAAAATCCAACAAGGTTGGTTCGATTTCGATGTAGTAGTAGCAACTCCTGACATGATGGGTGAAGTTGGTAAACTTGGTCGCGTATTAGGACCTAAAGGTTTAATGCCAAACCCTAAAACTGGAACAGTTACTTTCGATGTAACTAAAGCTGTTAACGAAATCAAAGCTGGTAAAGTTGAATACCGCGTTGATAAAGCTGGTAACATCCACGTTCCAATCGGTAAAGTATCTTTCGAAGATGCTAAATTAGTAGAAAACTTCAGAACAATTGCTGACACTTTACAAAAAGTTAAGCCAGCAGCTGCAAAAGGTACTTACATGAAGAACGTAACAGTTGCTTCTACAATGGGACCTGGCGTACGTGTAGACGTTTCTACATTAGCGTAAAATTTGGAAGTTGACTTCATAAAGAAGTTTTTATATAATCATTTATGTTGTGAATTTAAATAGTGTACCGTAGACAGTAGGTGTCAATAGACTTAATTTCCTACCTAGGTGTTAATATACGAAGCGGAATTTTTTTCTGTGACTATATGCCTCCATGTCTACAAGTTGGGCATGGAGGTTTTTAGTGCACTTTCGGTACATCTTCTATATAATCTACAGGAGGTGTAATAACATGAGCAAAGTAATCGAAACTAAACAACAAGTTGTGACTGAAATCGCGGACAAACTTCGCGCTAGTAAATCTACAATCGTTGTTGACTACCGTGGTTTAACAGTTTCTGAAGCAACAGAATTACGTAAGAACTTACGTGAAGCTGGCGTTGAGTTCAAAGTTTACAAAAACTCTCTAACTCGTCGTGCTGCAGAATCTGCTGAAATGGCTGAGTTAAATGAATTCTTAACAGGACCAAACGCAATCGCGTTCAGTAACGAGGATGTAGTTGCTCCTGCGAAAGTATTAAACGACTTCGCTAAAGATCATGAAGCTTTAGAAATTAAAGCGGGCGTAATCGAAGGTAAACTTGTAACACTTGATGAGGTTAAAGCTATCGCTACTCTTCCATCACGTGAAGGCTTACTTTCTATGCTTCTTAGCGTTCTTCAAGCTCCAATCCGTAACCTTGCACTTGCTACTAAAGCAGTTGCAGACCAAAAGGAAGAGCAAGGCGCTTAATTTTTTAAAAGATAATTACGTATTATCGATAAAACAATACAAACCTATTTAAGGGAGGATATTTACAATGACTAAAGAACAAATCATTGAAGCAGTTAAATCTATGACTGTATTAGAACTTAACGACTTAGTAAAAGCTATCGAGGAAGAATTCGGCGTAACTGCTGCTGCTCCTGTAGCTGTAGCTGGTGGCGCTGGTGAAGCTGCTGCTGAGAAAACTGAGTTTGACGTAGTACTTGCAAGTGCTGGCGCTCAAAAAATCAAAGTTATCAAAGCTGTACGTGAAATCACTGGTCTTGGCTTAAAAGAAGCTAAAGAATTAGTTGACAACACTCCAAAAGCAATCAAAGAAGGCGTTTCTAAAGAGGAAGCTGAAGAAATGAAAGCTAAACTTGAAGAAGTTGGCGCTGCTGTAGAAGTTAAGTAATTAACTTTTGATGCTTTAAAAAAAGCTCGCTCTCATGCGAGCTTTTTTTTTAACTGTAAAGAAAAGAGGTGGCCATATGGCAGACCATTATTTTTCTAACGACCCTTCTAGTAAAAGTGATCGTAAGCGATGGGAATTTACACTTCGTGGATCTCAATTTACTTTCTTATCTGACCGTGGGGTGTTCTCGAAAAACGAAGTGGACTTTGGTTCTCGTCTTTTAATTGAAGCGTTTCAAGTGCCGGATATTAAAGGTGATATATTAGACGTAGGTTGTGGATATGGACCGATTGGTTTATCGTTGGCGAAAGAGTTTCAAGACCGTAAAGTTCACATGGTGGATGTGAATGAAAGGGCACTTGAGCTTGCGAAAGAAAATGCCGCTAACAATAGAATTGGAAATGTACACATTTCTCAAAGTAGCGTCTATGAAAACGTAGACGGTATGTATGCTGCTATTCTATCTAATCCTCCAATTCGTGCAGGTAAGGATATCGTGCATGAGATTTTAGAAAAGGCTGTAGAGTATTTAGTTCCAGGTGGAGAGTTGTGGATTGTTATTCAAAAGAAGCAAGGTGCACCATCTGCACTGAAGAAACTAGAAGAAGTATTTTCTGAAGTCGAAGTTGTAGAAAAGAAAAAAGGATATTATATCATAAAATCAAAAAAACGTTGACGGTTATTTTTGGCTATGTTAACATTATACAATGCCAATATATGATTTTCTGCGTTGAGAAAGATGTATATTTTTGTTTCTCTTGGAAAAGATAGTAAAATCAGCAGATTATGAAACAGAATGATGGTTTTCTTCTAGAAGCCATTTTTCTTTTTTGAGCAGGTAGAAAGACTCAACGTATTTATCTTTAAGAGAAAGAAACTACGCTAATAGCAGTAGTTGTATTTATTTGTGATTTTGCACAAATTTTTTTGTGCATTTATAATACTCATGATTTGAGGGGTGAAGCAGTTGACAGGTCAACTAGTTCAATACGGACGCCACCGCCAACGAAGAAGTTATGCCCGTATTAGTGAAGTATTAGAGTTACCAAATCTTATCGAAATTCAAACCTCTTCTTATCAGTGGTTTCTTGATGAGGGTTTGCGAGAAATGTTCCAAGACATTTCTCCGATTGAAGACTTTACGGGAAATCTATCGCTTGAATTTATCGACTACAGCTTAGGTGAACCTAAATACTCTGTAGACGAATGCAAAGAGCGTGATGTGACGTATGCAGCACCACTTCGTGTAAAAGTGCGTCTAATCAACAAGGAAACTGGTGAAGTAAAAGAACAAGATGTGTTCATGGGAGATTTCCCACTCATGACAGAGACTGGAACATTCGTAATTAACGGTGCAGAACGTGTTATCGTTTCCCAGTTAGTTCGCTCTCCAAGCGTATACTATAGTGGCAAAGTGGATAAAAACGGAAAACGTGGTTTTACTGCTACTGTAATTCCAAACCGCGGAGCTTGGTTAGAGTATGAGACAGATGCTAAGGATGTTGTATATGTGCGTATTGACCGTACGCGTAAACTTCCTGTAACTGTTTTGTTACGCGCATTAGGGTTTGGCTCTGATCAAGAAATCACCGAGCTTTTAGGTGATAACGAATACTTAAGCAACACATTAGAAAAAGACAACACAGATAGCACAGAAAAAGCATTGCTTGAAATTTATGAGCGTCTACGCCCTGGTGAACCACCAACAGTAGAAAATGCAAAGAGCTTACTTGTGTCTCGTTTCTTCGATCCAAAGCGCTACGATTTAGCAAATGTAGGTCGCTATAAGATCAACAAGAAGTTACACATTAAAAACAGATTGTTTAACCAACGTTTAGCTGAAACATTAGTAGATCCAGAAACTGGTGAAATTTTAGCGGCAGAAGGAACAATCTTAGATCGTCGTACACTTGATCGCATTTTACCTTACTTAGAGAAAAACATTGGATTCAAAACAGCGAAACCAATGGGTGGAGTGGTAGAAGGCGATGTTGAGCTGCAATCTATTAAGATTTATGCTCCTGAGTCAGAAGGCGAACGCGTAATTAATGTAATTGGTAATGCAAATATTACTCGTGATGTAAAACACATCACACCAGGCGATATCCTTGCTTCTATCAGTTACTTCTTCAACCTACTGTATAAGGTAGGGGATACAGATGATATCGACCACTTAGGAAACCGTCGTCTGCGTTCTGTTGGAGAACTATTACAAAATCAATTCCGTATCGGTCTTTCTCGTATGGAACGTGTTGTTCGTGAGAGAATGTCGATCCAAGATACAAATGCAATTACACCACAGGCACTAATTAATATTCGTCCTGTTATTGCATCTATTAAAGAGTTCTTCGGAAGTTCTCAGTTATCTCAGTTCATGGACCAAACAAACCCATTAGCAGAGTTAACTCACAAACGAAGACTATCTGCATTAGGACCCGGTGGTTTAACGCGTGAGCGCGCAGGCTTTGAAGTACGTGACGTTCACTACTCTCACTATGGTCGTATGTGTCCGATTGAAACACCAGAGGGACCAAACATCGGTTTGATTAACTCATTATCTTCGTTCGCGAAAGTAAATGAGTTTGGTTTCATCGAAACACCATACCGTCGTGTTGACCCAGAAACTGGTCTTGTAACAGGGCAGGTTGATTATTTAACAGCAGATGAAGAAGATAATTATGTTGTAGCCCAAGCGAATATGAAGTTATCTGAAGAAGGAGAATTCCTTAGTGAAGATATCGTAGCTCGTTTCCGTGGTGAAAACATTGTTACAAATAAAGAACGCATCGACTACATGGATGTATCTCCAAAACAAGTAGTGTCGGCAGCGACAGCTTGTATTCCGTTCTTAGAAAACGATGACTCTAACCGCGCACTTATGGGAGCGAACATGCAACGTCAGGCGGTTCCGTTAATGAATCCGGAATCTCCGATTGTAGGTACAGGTATGGAGTACGTATCAGCAAAAGACTCAGGTGCTGCAGTAATCTGTAAACACCCTGGTGTTGTTGAACGCGTAGAAGCACGTGAAGTTTGGGTACGTCGCTATGTAGAAGTTGACGGTCAAACAGTAAAAGGCGACTTAGATCGCTACAAAATGCAAAAATTCATTCGTTCTAACCAAGGAACTTGCTACAACCAACGTCCAATCGTAAGTGTTGGAAATGAAGTTGTAAAAGGTGAAATCCTTGCGGATGGTCCTTCTATGGAATTAGGTGAACTAGCACTTGGACGTAACGTGCTTGTTGGCTTCATGACTTGGGACGGTTATAACTATGAGGATGCGATCATTATGAGTGAGCGCCTTGTAAAAGATGATGTGTACACTTCTATTCATATTGAAGAATATGAATCAGAAGCTCGTGATACGAAGCTTGGACCAGAAGAAATTACACGTGACATTCCGAACGTTGGGGAAGATGCATTACGCAACCTTGACGAGCGCGGTATTATCCGCGTTGGTGCTGAAGTAAAAGATGGAGACCTACTTGTTGGTAAAGTAACACCTAAAGGTGTAACAGAGTTAACAGCAGAAGAACGTCTATTACATGCGATCTTCGGTGAAAAGGCACGTGAAGTACGTGATACATCACTACGTGTACCACACGGTGGTGGCGGTATTATCTTAGACGTAAAAGTATTCAACCGTGAAGATGGCGATGAATTGCCACCAGGCGTGAATCAACTTGTACGTGCATATATCGTTCAAAAACGTAAAATTTCTGAAGGTGACAAGATGGCCGGACGTCACGGTAACAAAGGTGTTATCTCTCGTATTTTACCAGAAGAAGATATGCCTTACTTACCAGACGGAACACCAATCGATATCATGTTAAACCCATTAGGGGTACCATCTCGTATGAATATCGGTCAGGTATTAGAGCTTCATCTTGGTATGGCAGCAAGATACCTTGGCATTCACATTGCAACACCAGTATTCGATGGTGCTCGTGAGGAAGATGTTTGGGGCACAATTGAAGAAGCTGGTATGGCAAATGACGCGAAAACAATCCTGTATGACGGACGTACTGGTGAACCATTCGATAACCGCGTATCTGTTGGTGTCATGTATATGATCAAACTTGCGCACATGGTTGACGATAAACTTCATGCTCGTTCTACTGGACCATACTCACTTGTAACGCAGCAGCCTCTTGGAGGTAAAGCTCAGTTCGGTGGACAGCGTTTCGGTGAGATGGAGGTTTGGGCACTTGAAGCTTACGGTGCTGCTTATACTCTTCAAGAAATCTTAACAGTGAAGTCTGATGATGTTGTTGGACGTGTTAAGACATATGAAGCAATTGTTAAAGGTGAAAATGTTCCAGAACCAGGCGTTCCTGAATCATTCAAAGTATTGATTAAAGAGCTGCAAAGTTTAGGTATGGACGTTAAAATGATGTCTAGCGACGATACAGAGATTGAAATGCGTGATACGGAAGATGACGATGATCATCAATCAGCAGATAAATTGAATGTCGAAGTTGAGACAACTAAGGAATAATTGGGATAACCTGTAGACTAAAAGGGAGGTAGGCCCCTTGATAGATGTAAATAACTTTGAATATATGAAGATTGGACTTGCTTCACCTGACAAGATTCGTTCTTGGTCATACGGTGAAGTTAAGAAACCAGAAACAATTAACTATCGTACGTTAAAGCCTGAAAAAGATGGCTTGTTCTGTGAGCGTATTTTCGGACCACAAAAGGACTGGGAATGTCATTGCGGAAAATACAAACGTGTACGTTATAAAGGTGTAGTTTGTGATCGATGTGGCGTTGAAGTAACGCGTGCAAAAGTTCGTCGTGAACGTATGGGTCATATCGAATTAGCTGCTCCTGTATCTCATATTTGGTATTTCAAAGGTATCCCGAGCCGCATGGGACTTGTCTTAGACATGTCCCCTCGCGCGCTTGAAGAAGTAATTTATTTCGCTTCTTATGTTGTAACAGAAAGTGGAGATACACCACTTGATAAGAAGCAATTACTTTCTGAAAAAGAATACCGTGCATATCGCGATCGATATGGTAGCACATTCCAAGCTGCTATGGGTGCAGAAGCGATTAAAAAGCTACTACAAGACATCGATTTAGATAAAGAAGTAGACTTCTTAAAAGAGGAATTAAAAACAGCACAAGGACAACGCCGTACTCGTGCTATTAAACGTCTAGAAGTATTAGAAGCATTCCGTAACTCTGGAAATCACCCATCTTGGATGATCCTAGATGTTCTTCCAGTTATCCCACCAGAACTACGCCCAATGGTACAGTTGGATGGTGGACGTTTTGCTACTTCTGACTTAAACGACTTATACCGTCGTGTAATTAACCGTAATAATCGTTTAAAACGTCTATTGGACTTAGGTGCACCAAGCATCATCGTTCAAAACGAAAAACGTATGTTACAAGAAGCTGTAGACGCATTAATCGATAATGGTCGCCGTGGCCGTCCAGTTACTGGACCAGGTAACCGTCCATTAAAATCACTATCTCACATGCTTAAAGGTAAACAAGGACGTTTCCGTCAAAACTTATTAGGTAAACGTGTTGACTACTCTGGTCGTTCTGTAATCGTTGTAGGACCGAACTTAAAGATGTATCAATGTGGATTACCGAAAGAGATGGCGCTTGAACTGTTCAAACCTTTCGTAATGAAAGAGTTAGTTGAAAAAGGATTAGCACACAACATTAAGAGTGCGAAACGTAAAATCGAGCGTGTACAACCTGAAGTTTGGGACGTTTTAGAATCTGTGATCAAAGAGCATCCAGTACTTCTAAACCGCGCACCAACACTTCACCGTCTTGGTATCCAGGCGTTTGAACCTACATTAGTAGAAGGTCGCGCAATTCGTCTTCACCCACTTGTATGTACTGCATACAACGCGGACTTTGACGGTGACCAAATGGCGGTTCACGTTCCGTTATCATCAGAGGCACAAGCAGAAGCTCGTATTCTTATGTTAGCGGCACAAAACATCTTGAATCCAAAAGACGGAAAACCAGTTGTTACTCCATCTCAGGATATGGTATTAGGTAACTACTACTTAACACTTGAGCGTGAAGGCGCAATCGGTGAAGGTATGGTCTTCAAAGATGCAAACGAAGCGATACTTGCATACCAAAATGGATATGTACATCTGCACACACGTGTTGCAGTTGCTGCAAGTTCAGTAAATAACGTAACATTTACTGAAGAGCAAAAAGGTAAGCTTCTATTAACAACAGTTGGTAAATTAATATTTAACGAAATCTTACCAGAGTCGTTCCCTTATATTAACGAACCGACAAACTCAAACCTTGAAAAAGAAACACCAGCGGAATATTTCGTTGAAAAAGGTGCGAACATTAAAGAAATTATTGCTAGTCGCGAAGAAGTGGCGCCATTCAGCAAGAAAATCCTTGGTAATATCATTGCGGAAGTGTTTAAACGTTTCAAAATTACAGAAACGTCTCGCATGCTTGACCGTATGAAAAACTTAGGATTCAAGTACTCTACAAAAGCTGGTATTACAGTTGGGGTATCTGACATTCTTGTATTAGGCGAAAAAGATGAAATTCTCCACGAAGCACAAGCAAAAGTAGATAATGTAATTAAACAATTCCGTCGCGGTTTAATCACGGAAGAAGAACGTTACGATCGCGTTATCTCTATTTGGAGTAATGCAAAAGATGTTATTCAAGGAAAACTGATGAAATCCTTGAATAAACGCAACCCAATCTTCATGATGAGTGATTCCGGTGCCCGTGGTAACGCATCGAACTTTACTCAGCTTGCTGGTATGCGTGGTCTGATGGCCAATCCATCTGGTCGTATCATCGAACTTCCAATCAAATCAAGTTTCCGTGAAGGTTTAACAGTACTTGAGTACTTCATCTCTACGCATGGTGCGCGTAAAGGTCTTGCCGATACAGCACTAAAAACTGCCGATTCTGGTTACTTAACACGTCGTCTTGTTGACGTTGCACAAGATGTAATCGTTCGTGAAGATGATTGTGGAACAGATCGTGGTTTATTAATTGGTGCGATTAAAGAGGGTAATGAAGTTATTGAGTCATTATATGATCGTCTTGTTGGACGTTTTGCAAGAAAAACTGTAAAACATCCTGAAACAGGTGAAGTATTAGTTGCTGAAAATCAATTAATTACTGAAGATATTGCTCATATCGTTGAAAATTCGGGTGTTGAAACTGTAAACATTCGTTCAGCGTTCACGTGTAACACTCGCCACGGTGTATGTAAGAAATGTTACGGTCGTAACTTAGCAACTGGAACAGACGTAGAAGTAGGGGAAGCGGTAGGTATTATCGCAGCTCAATCTATCGGTGAGCCAGGTACACAGTTAACGATGCGTACGTTCCATACAGGTGGGGTTGCCGGAGATGATATCACACAAGGTTTACCTCGTATCCAGGAGATCTTCGAAGCTCGTAATCCGAAAGGTCAGGCAGTTATCAGTGAAATCGACGGTGTTATCGCAGCGATCAACGATGTTAAAGATCGCCAAGAAGTAGTAGTACAGGGTGAAGTTGAAGCTCGTACGTATGCTATTCCTTACGGTGCTCGTCTGAAAGTAACTCCAGGACAGCAAATTAGCCACGGTAAAGAGTTAACAGAAGGTTCTATTGATCCGAAAGAATTACTAAAAGTAACGGACATTACGGCAGTTCAAGAATACTTATTACGTGAAGTTCAAAAAGTATACCGTATGCAAGGGGTAGAAATTGGTGACAAACACGTAGAAGTAATGGTACGTCAAATGTTACGTAAAGTTCGTGTAAGTGATGCAGGTGAAACAGATGTATTACCAGGAACATTACTAGATATCCATCAGTTTACTGATGCGAATGCGAAGGTGTTACTGCAAGGTAAACAGCCAGCGACAGCTAGACCTGTTCTACTTGGTATTACAAAAGCTTCACTTGAAACAGATTCATTCTTATCTGCAGCATCGTTCCAAGAAACAACTCGTGTCTTAACTGATGCAGCAATTAAAGGTAAGCGCGATGAGCTTCTAGGATTGAAAGAAAATGTTATTATCGGTAAACTTGTTCCTGCTGGAACAGGTATGAATCGTTATCGCAAAGTGGATCTTGTTAAAACAACACAAGATGACATGAATGTAGAAAACGATGAAGTTTATGTGGAACAGTAAAATTTTCCGTCGTAAATTTTGTATAAAAACAGTTAATCCTAGTTGACATTGTATGAGTCAAAATGTTACTATAATCAAGGTTGCTCCTGAACGATGCTTTGGAGGATATTTATATGTCTTATCAAAAAGTGTCAAATGCTGAAAATGTAGTCGTTGGTCATAAACGCACATTGGAAGCAATCAAAAATGGTATAGTTAAAGAAGTTGTCATTGCGGAAGATGCTGATATGCGGTTAACCCATATGATCATTCGTACTGCTTTGCAACATAACATACCCATAACTAAAGTTGAATCAGTTCGTAAGCTTGGAAAAGTTTCGGGGATTCAAGTGGGAGCTTCAGCAATAGGAATAATAAGTTAAAACTGTTTTTGTGAGGAGAGAGCATTTGCTCTCCCTTGCAAAAACTTTGTTTTCAACTAATAATGAACCACCTGGATATGTGGTCATACAAACATGCGAAGGGAGGATAATCAAATGCCTACTATTAACCAATTAGTGAGAAATGGTCGTACTGATAAAGTATGGAAATCTAAATCACCTGCGTTAAACAAAGGGTTCAACTCTTTAAAGAAAAAATCAACTGATATCTCTGCACCTCAAAAACGTGGTGTATGTACTCGTGTTGGTACAATGACTCCAAAGAAACCTAACTCAGCGTTACGTAAATACGCTCGTGTACGTTTAACAAACGGTATCGAGGTTACAGCTTACATCCCAGGTATCGGTCATAACCTACAAGAGCATAGCGTAGTATTAATTCGCGGTGGTCGTGTAAAGGATTTACCGGGAGTACGTTACCACATCGTTCGTGGTGCGCTTGACACAGCTGGTGTTGACAAACGTATGCAAGGACGTTCTAAATATGGTACTAAGCGACCAAAACCTGCTAAAAAATAATAACTTTAAAATGAAAGGAGGAACTCAATATGCCTCGTAAAGGACCTGTTGCGAAACGTGACGTGTTACCAGATCCAATGTACAATTCTAAGCTAGTAACACGCCTTATCAACAAAATGATGGTTGACGGTAAAAAAGGTAAATCTCAAACAATTCTTTATAACGCTTTCGATATCGTTCGTGAACGTTCAGATAAAGACCCTATGGAAGTATTCGAGCAAGCTCTTAAGAACATCATGCCTGTTCTTGAAGTACGTGCTCGTCGTGTTGGTGGTGCTAACTACCAAGTTCCAGTTGAGGTTCGTCCAGAACGCCGTACAACTTTAGGTCTTCGCTGGTTAGTAAACTATGCTCGTCTTCGTGGTGAAAAAACTATGGAAGAGCGTCTAGCTTACGAAATCTTAGATGCAGCTAACAACGCTGGTGCATCTGTTAAGAAACGTGAAGATACTCATAAAATGGCAGAAGCTAACAAAGCATTTGCTCATTACCGTTGGTAGGATTCAACGTAAAATAAATGTAAGCATAAACCGCTTTATTTGTCGCTTATGGAAGTGTGGAGAGGGAGAATGCCTCTCCCTTTCGTTGGGCGCTCGTTTTACATAATGAGGGTACTGGACATACTGACATGTGTAACAATATAAAGTGGCTTTTTTGCTACTTAAAATAAAAAATCCAATCCATATATGGAAGGAGCAAGACACCAAATGGCAAGAGAGTTCTCTTTAGAAAACACTCGTAATATTGGTATCATGGCTCACATCGATGCTGGTAAAACAACAGCAACTGAGCGTATTCTGTATTACACAGGACGTATTCATAAAATCGGTGAAACTCACGAAGGTGCATCTCAGATGGACTGGATGGAGCAAGAGCAAGAGCGTGGTATCACAATTACTTCTGCTGCAACTACAGCACAATGGAAAGGTCATCGCGTAAACATCATTGACACTCCAGGACACGTAGATTTCACAGTAGAAGTAGAACGTTCTTTACGCGTACTTGATGGCGCAGTAGCAGTACTTGATGCACAATCTGGTGTAGAACCACAAACAGAAACTGTTTGGCGTCAGGCTACTACTTACGGCGTACCTCGTATCGTATTCGTTAACAAAATGGATAAAATCGGCGCAGATTTCTTATACTCTGTAGGAACAATCCACGATCGTTTACAAGCAAACGCACACCCAATTCAGTTACCAATCGGTGCTGAAGATGAGTTCAATGGTATCATTGACCTTGTTGAAGAATGTGCTTACATGTACGGTAACGATTTAGGAACAGACATTCAACGTGTTGAAATTCCTGAAGAGCACAAAGAATTAGCTGCAGAATACCGTGGAAAACTTATTGAAGCGGTAGCTGAGCTTGATGAAGAAATGATGATGAAGTACCTAGAAGGTGAAGAAATCACTGTAGAAGAGCTTAAAGCTGGTATCCGTAAGGCTACAACTTCTGTAGAATTCTTCCCAGTAATCTGTGGTTCTGCATTCAAAAACAAAGGTGTTCAAATTCTGTTAGACGCAGTTATCGACTACCTACCATCTCCATTAGACGTACCTGCTATTAAAGGTACTCTTCCGGATACAGATGAAGAAGTAGAACGTAAGTCTAGCGATGAAGAACCATTCGCAGCTCTAGCATTCAAAATCATGACTGACCCTTATGTTGGTAAGTTAACGTTCTTCCGTGTGTACTCTGGTGTGTTAAACTCTGGATCATACGTGAAAAACTCAACTAAAGGTAAGCGTGAGCGTGTAGGTCGTATCCTACAAATGCACGCTAACAGCCGTGAAGAGATCTCAACAGTTTACGCTGGTGATATCGCTGCTGCTGTAGGTTTAAAAGATACTACTACTGGTGATACTCTTTGTGACGAGAAGAGCCTTGTTATCCTTGAGTCTATGGAATTCCCAGAGCCAGTTATCTCTGTAGCTATCGAACCAAAATCAAAAGCTGACCAAGATAAAATGGGTACAGCATTATCTAAGCTTTCTGAAGAAGATCCAACATTCCGTGCTCACACTGACCAAGAAACTGGCCAAACAATCATCGCTGGTATGGGTGAACTTCACCTTGATATCATCGTTGACCGTATGCGCCGTGAATTCAAAGTGGAAGCAAACGTTGGTGCTCCTCAGGTAGCATACCGTGAGACTTTCCGCGCTGCTGCGAAAGTTGAAGGTAAGTTCGCTCGTCAATCTGGTGGTCGTGGACAATTCGGTCACGTTTGGATTGAGTTTGAACCTAATGAAGAAGGTAAAGGTTTTGAATTCGAAAACAAAATCGTCGGTGGTGTAGTTCCACGTGAATACATCCCAGCTGTTGGAGCGGGTCTTGAAGACTCACTTAAAAATGGTGTACTAGCTGGTTATCCACTAGTTGACATCAAAGCTGCGTTAGTTGACGGATCTTACCATGATGTTGACTCCTCTGAGATGGCGTTCAAAATCGCTGCATCTATGGCACTTAAAGCTGCGGTTTCTAAATGTAGCCCAGTAATTCTTGAGCCAATGATGAAAGTTGAAGTTGTAATTCCTGAAGAGTACATGGGTGACATTATGGGCGACGTAACATCTCGTCGTGGACGTGTAGAAGGTATGGAAGCTCGCGGTAACGCACAAGTTGTTCGCGCTATGGTTCCACTTTCTGAAATGTTCGGTTATGCGACGGCATTACGTTCTAACACTCAAGGACGCGGAACATTCTCAATGACATTTGATCATTATGAAGAAGTACCGAAGTCTGTTTCTGAAGAAATTATTAAAAAAAATAAAGGTGAATAATTGATTTTTATCGATTGTTCAAGTATAACTACTTATGTAAGCTTAGAAAGTGAGACGCAAGTTTCGCTTTCTAGTCTAAATATAAAATAACCTATATAAACTAAGGAGGAATTTAGAATGGCTAAAGCTAAATTCGAACGTTCTAAACCCCATGTTAACATCGGTACAATCGGCCACGTTGACCATGGTAAAACTACATTAACTGCTGCGATCACTACAGTTCTTGCAAAAGCTGGTGGTGCTGAAGCACGCGGATACGATCAAATCGACGCTGCTCCAGAAGAAAGAGAGCGCGGAATCACAATCTCAACTGCACACGTTGAGTACGAAACTGAAACTCGTCACTATGCACACGTTGACTGCCCAGGTCACGCTGACTATGTTAAAAACATGATCACTGGTGCTGCTCAAATGGACGGCGGTATCTTAGTAGTATCTGCTGCTGATGGCCCAATGCCTCAAACACGTGAGCACATCCTTCTTTCTCGTCAAGTAGGTGTTCCTTACATCGTTGTATTCTTAAACAAATGCGACATGGTAGACGACGAAGAATTATTAGAATTAGTTGAAATGGAAGTTCGTGACCTATTATCTGAATACGGATTCCCAGGCGACGACATTCCTGTAATCAAAGGTTCTGCTCTTAAAGCTCTTCAAGGAGAAGCTGATTGGGAAGCAAAAATCATTGAATTAATGACTGAAGTTGATGCTTACATCCCAACTCCAGAACGTGAAACTGACAAACCATTCTTAATGCCTATCGAGGATGTATTCTCTATCACAGGTCGTGGTACAGTTGCAACTGGTCGTGTAGAGCGCGGAATCGTTAAAGTTGGTGACGTAGTAGAAATCATCGGTCTTGCTGAAGAAAATGCTTCTACAACTGTAACTGGTGTAGAAATGTTCCGTAAACTTCTTGACCAAGCTCAAGCTGGAGACAACATTGGTGCTCTTCTTCGTGGGGTTGCTCGTGAAGACATCCAACGTGGACAAGTTCTTGCTAAAACTGGCTCTGTAAAAGCACACGCTAAATTCAAAGCTGAAGTTTTCGTATTATCTAAAGAAGAAGGTGGACGTCACACTCCATTCTTCGCTAACTACCGTCCTCAGTTCTACTTCCGTACAACTGACGTAACTGGTATCATCCAATTACCAGAAGGTACTGAAATGGTAATGCCTGGTGACAACATCGAAATGACTATCGAACTTATCGCTCCAATCGCTATCGAAGAGGGAACTAAATTCTCTATTCGTGAAGGTGGACGTACAGTAGGTTACGGCGTAGTTGCTACTATCGTTGAGTAATCTTAACTGATATAAAAAACCCCAAGGGATTTTCCCTTGGGGTTTTTGTTTGCTGTTATCGAGTATTAACGAGCACGCTGAATGGTTCAATTAATAATCATTGGGGGGTAAACAAAAACCCAATGATCAAAGTTTCGCTTTATATAATGAATGAATTATATTTTTTATGTTTTGACGAGTTTCTTCTATAGTATATAAAAAAGTAATAAAACAAACCCAGAAACTGTAAAATGAATTCTGGTAGATGAAAACTTGAAATTCTTTAAAGTGCCATGTATAATAGCAAAAGTAGAGAAAAGCAGATGCAAACAAAAAGATGCTTGCATCTAGACGAATAACATTGTATAATAGACAATGTTGGTCTTTGACTGCGATGAAGTGGAAGGTTGCTGACACACCCGGCCGCTTTGCCATGGCATGGTGTGGGGAAATTTCCATGGAGAAGGTCTATTTTAGAAATAGGCGAACGAAGGAGGGAAAATAATGGCAAAAGAAAAAATTCGTATCCGTTTAAAAGCTTATGATCACCGTATTCTTGATCAATCAGCTGAGAAAATTGTAGAAACAGCTAAGCGTTCTGGGGCAACAGTTTCTGGTCCGATCCCATTACCAACTGAGAAGACTATTTACACAATTCTTCGTGCTGTTCATAAGTACAAAGATTCTCGTGAGCAATTCGAAATGCGCACACACAAACGTTTAATCGATATCGTGAGTCCTACTCCACAAACAGTAGATTCATTAATGCGTTTAGACTTACCGTCTGGTGTAGATATCGAAATCAAACTATAAATTATATAACTTAAAAATGTAGGAGGTGTAACTCATGACCAAAGGAATCTTAGGAAGAAAGATCGGTATGACTCAAGTATTTGCTGAGAACGGTGAGTTAATCCCAGTAACAGTTATCGCTGCTAATCCAAACGTTGTTCTTCAAAAGAAAACAACTGAAACTGATGGCTACAATGCAATCCAGTTAGGATTTGAAGATAAACGTGAAAAGTTAACTAACAAACCTGAACAAGGCCACACTGCTAAAGCATCTACAACTCCTAAGCGCTTCATTCGCGAAATCCGCGATGCAGACGTGGACGGATTAGAGGTTGGTCAAGAGGTAAAAGTTGAAGTTTTCGCTGCAGGTGAAATCGTTGACGTAACAGGAATTTCTAAAGGTAAAGGTTTCCAAGGTGTTATCAAACGCCACGGACAATCTCGCGGACCTATGTCTCATGGTTCTCGCTATCACCGTCGTCCAGGTTCAATGGGCCCAGTTGCTCCGAACCGTGTATTCAAAGGCAAAAAACTTGCTGGACGTATGGGTGGAGACCAAGTTACTATCCAAAACTTAGAAATCGTTCAAGTTGACACTGAGCGCAACTTATTACTAGTAAAAGGTAACGTTCCAGGTGCTAAGAAATCTCTTGTAGTTGTTCAAGGCGCTGTGAAGGTTAGCAAATAATTCACAATAGGAAGGAGGAATTCCAATGCCAAAAGTTACTGTATATAACCAAACTGGTTCACAGGTTGGTGAAATCGAATTAGCTGAAGCTATTTTCGGTATCGAACCAAATGAAGCTGTACTTTTCGAAGCTGTAATGATGCAACGTGCATCTTTACGTCAAGGTACACACAAAGTAAAAACTCGCTCTGAAGTTCGCGGTGGTGGTCGTAAACCATGGCGTCAAAAAGGAACTGGACGTGCTCGTCAAGGGTCTATCCGCTCTCCTCAATGGCGTGGTGGTGGTACGGTATTCGGACCTACACCAAGAAGCTATGCGTACAAACTTCCTAAGAAAGTTCGTCGTTTAGCAATCAAATCTGCATTAGCTACTAAAGTAGTTGAGAACAACATTGTAGTTCTTGAAGACCTAGTGTTAAATGCACCAAAAACAAAAGATATGCTAGCAGTACTTAAAGGATTAACTGTTGAGAAGAAAGCTCTTATCGTAACTGCTGATGCAAACGAATCTGTAGAGTTATCTGCTCGCAATATCCCTGGAGTAACAGTAATCACTGCTGATGGCGTAAACGTTTTAGACGTGCTTCATCATGATAAGCTAATCATGACAAAAGCGGCAGTGGAAAAAGTAGAGGAGGTGCTTGCATAATGAGAGATCCTCGTGATATCATTAAGCGCCCAGTTATCACTGAACGTTCTATGGAAATGATGGCTGAAAAAAAATACACGTTCGATGTGGACGTTAAATCTAATAAAACAGAAGTTAAAGATGCTCTTGAAGCGATCTTTGGTGTTAAAGTAGAAAAAGTGAACATCATGAACTACAAGCCGAAAGCAAAACGCGTTGGTCGTCACGCTGGTTTTACTAGCCGTCGTCGTAAAGCAATCGTTAAGCTAACTGCTGACAGCAAAGAAATCGAAATCTTCCAAGGCGTTTAATTCTTACTAAAGAAGGAGGGAAATTGAGATGGGAATTAAAAAGTATAATCCAACTACTAACGGTCGTCGTAATATGACTACGAATGATTTCGCTGAAATCACGACTGACAGACCCGAAAAGTCATTACTTGCTCCTTTAAGCAAGAAGGCGGGTCGTAATAACCAAGGTAAAATTACTGTACGTCATCAAGGTGGCGGACATAAGCGTCAATACCGTATCATCGACTTTAAGCGTAACAAAGATGGAATTCCAGGACGCGTTGCTACGATCGAATACGATCCAAACCGCTCTGCGAATATCGCATTAATTAACTACGTTGACGGTGAAAAACGTTACATTCTTGCTCCTAAAACTTTAGAAGTAGGTATGGAAGTTATGTCTGGCCCTGAAGCTGACATTAAAATCGGTAACGCATTACCATTAATCAACATTCCAGTAGGTACTGTTGTTCATAACATCGAGCTTAAGCCTGGTCGTGGCGGACAATTAGTTCGTTCTGCTGGTACATCTGCTCAAGTACTTGGTAAAGAAGGAAAATACGTACTTGTACGTTTAACTTCTGGTGAAGTACGTCTTGTATTATCTGCTTGTCGCGCTTCAATCGGTCAAGTTGGTAACGAACAACACGAACTTATCAAAATCGGTAAAGCAGGTCGCTCTCGCTGGTTAGGTAAGCGCCCAACAGTTCGTGGTTCTGTAATGAACCCGGTTGATCACCCACACGGTGGTGGTGAAGGACGCTCTCCAATCGGACGTAAGTCTCCAATGTCTCCATGGGGTAAACCAACTCTTGGATTCAAGACTCGTAAGAAAAACAAAGCGTCTGATAAATTTATCGTTCGTCGTCGTAAAAAATAATGGGATTGTAGTACGGTTCGTTTCAAGAACCGTACGCCAATCACGAAGGGAGGCACCAAAATGGCTCGTAGCTTAAAAAAAGGACCATTTGTCGATGATCACTTAATGAGCAAAATGGAAAAATTAGTTGCATCTGAGCAAAAACAAGTTGTTAAAACTTGGTCTCGCCGTTCAACTATCTTCCCTCAGTTCATCGGACACACAATCGCTGTATATGATGGTCGTAAACACGTACCTGTGTACATCACTGAGGATATGGTTGGCCATAAGTTAGGTGAATTCGCACCAACTCGTACGTATAAAGGTCACCTTGCTGACGATAAGAAAACTAGAAGATAATGAGAGGAGGCACTTCAATGCAAGCTAAAGCAGTAGCGAGAACAGTTCGTATTGCTCCTCGTAAAGTTCGTTTAGTAGTAGACTTAATCCGAGGTAAGCAAGTGGGTGAAGCGATTGCTATCCTTAACCACACACCAAAAACTGCTTCTCCAGTTGTAGAAAAAGTTTTAAAATCTGCAATCGCAAATGCAGAGCACAATTATGAGATGGATATTAACAACTTAGTTGTTGAAAAAGTATTCGTTGACGAAGGTCCAACGTTGAAACGTTTCCGTCCACGTGCAATGGGTCGTGCAAGCCAAATTAACAAACGCACAAGCCACATCACAGTTGTGGTATCAGAAAAGAAGGAGGGATAATCGATGGGTCAGAAGGTTAATCCAATTGGTCTTCGTGTCGGTGTTATCCGTGACTGGGAATCTCGTTGGTTCGCTGAGAAAGATTACGCTACATTATTACATGAAGACATCAAAATCCGTGAGTACATTACTGTACGCTTAAAAGATTCTGCTGTTGCTAAAGTAGAAATCGAACGTGCAGCAAATCGTGTAAATGTTACAATTCACACTGCAAAACCTGGTATGGTAATTGGTAAAGGTGGTACTGAAGTTGAAGCACTTCGTAAAGCTCTTAACCAATTAACAGGCAAGCGTGTACACATCAATATTTTAGAAGTTAAGAGAGCTGATCTTAACGCTAAATTAGTAGGCGAAAACATCGCTCGTCAATTAGAAAACCGTGTATCATTCCGTCGTGCACAAAAGCAAGTTATTCAACGTGCTATGCGTGCAGGTGCTAAAGGTATTAAAACACAGGTTTCTGGTCGTCTTGGCGGAGCTGATATCGCTCGTGCAGAATCTTACAGTGAAGGAACTGTTCCACTTCATACACTTCGCGCTGATATTGACTATGCAGCAGTTGAAGCTGATACAACATACGGTAAATTAGGCGTAAAAGTATGGATCTACCGTGGAGAAGTCCTTCCTACAAAAAAGAAAGCTTCTGAGGAAGGAGGAAAATAATATGTTAATGCCAAAACGCGTAAAATATCGTAGAGAGCATCGTGGTAAAATGCGTGGTCGTGCAAAAGGTGGAACTGAAATTGCTTTCGGTGAATTCGGTTTACAAGCACAAGCTGCTTCATGGATTACAAACCGTCAAATCGAAGCTGCTCGTCGTGCAATGACTCGTTACATGAAACGTGGCGGTAAAGTATGGATTAAAATTTTCCCTTCTAAACCTTACACTGCAAAACCTCTAGAAGTACGTATGGGTTCCGGTAAAGGGGCACCAGAAGGCTGGGTAGCAGTAGTAAAACCTGGGAAAATTATGTTTGAAATCGCGGGTGTATCTGAAGAGGTAGCACGCGAAGCATTACGTCTTGCAGCTCACAAGTTACCTGTGAAATGTAAATTCGTAAAACGTGAAGAAAATGGTGGTGAATCTAATGAAAACTAATGATATTCGTGAATTAACCACTGCCGAAATCGAAACAAAAGTTAAAGCTTTAAAGGAAGAATTGTTCAATCTTCGCTTCCAACTTGCTACAGGACAATTAGAGAATCCAACTCGCATCCGTGAAGTGCGTAAAGCGATTGCTCGTATGAAAACTGTAGTTCGTGAAAGAGAGATCGGAATTAATCGATAAATTGAGGGGAGGTTTGCATAGTGAGCGAACGTAACCAACGCAAAGTTTATACTGGTCGTGTTGTGTCTGATAAAATGGACAAAACGATTACAGTTTTAGTTGAAACTTACAAAACTCATTCCTTGTACGGAAAACGTGTTAAGTATTCTAAAAAGTACAAAGCCCATGATGAGCAAAACCAAGCGAAACTTGGCGATATCGTTAAAATCATGGAAACTCGCCCGCTTTCTGCTACTAAGCGTTTCCGTTTAGTTGAAATCGTTGAAGAAGCGGTTATTATCTAAATAGACGAATCGGAATTTTTAGTCCGAAGGGAGGTTTCATAACATGATCCAACAAGAATCTCGTTTGAAAGTTGCTGACAACTCTGGTGCACGTGAACTTTTAACAATTAAAGTATTAGGCGGCTCTGGTCGTAAATATGCTAACATTGGTGACATTATCGTTGCTACGGTAAAACAAGCAACACCAGGTGGCGTTGTTAAAAAAGGTGACGTTGTTAAAGCAGTAGTAGTACGTACGAAGAGCGGAGCTCGTCGTCCGGACGGTTCTTATATCAAATTTGATGAAAACGCAGCGGTTATCATCAAAGACGATAAGAGCCCACGTGGTACTCGTATCTTCGGACCAGTAGCTCGTGAATTACGTGATAGCAACTTCATGAAGATCGTTTCTTTAGCTCCAGAAGTTCTATAATTTAAGGTATTGCCTTGCTAAGGAGGTGCAGAATTAAGATGCATGTAAAAAAAGGTGATAAAGTACAGGTAATCACTGGAAAAGACAAAGGAAAACAAGGCGTTATCCTTGTGGCTTTCCCAAAGCAAAACCGTGTTATCGTTGAGGGTGTTAACATCGTTAAAAAACACTCTAAGCCATCTCAATTAAATCCACAAGGTGGAATTATTACTAAAGAAGCACCTATCCACGTTTCTAACGTTATGATTTTAGATCCGAAAACAGGTGAACCTACTCGCGTAGGCTTCAAAGTAGAAGATGGTAAAAAAGTTCGTATTGCAAAAAAATCTGGTGAATTATTAGATAAATAATTTTCTTAAGAAAGGAGGTCACTTCATTGAATCGCCTTAAAGAGAAGTTCCAAAAGGAAATTACTCCTGCTCTAGTGAGCAAGTTTAACTATAAATCTGTGATGGAAGTACCGAAAATCGAAAAGATCGTAATCAACACTGGTGTTGGTGACGCGGTATCTAACTCAAAAGCTTTAGACAATGCAGTAGAAGAATTAACACAAATCGCAGGTCAAAAGCCTGTTGTAACTCGTGCTAAAAAATCAATCGCTGGTTTCCGTCTTCGTGAAGGTATGCCAATCGGTGCAAAAGTAACTTTACGCGGACAACAAATGTATGAGTTCTTCGACAAATTAGTATCAGTTTCTTTACCACGTGTACGTGATTTCCGTGGTGTTTCTAAGAAATCATTTGATGGTCGTGGGAACTACACATTAGGTGTTAAAGAGCAACTTATCTTCCCTGAGATTGATTATGATAAAGTAAGCAAAGTCCGCGGTATGGACATCGTAATCGTTACTACAGCGAAAACTGATGAAGAAGCTCGTGAACTTTTAACACAATTCGGTATGCCATTCCAAAAATAATGGAAGCCAACGCTAAGTAGAGGAGGCGAAAACGTGGCTAAAAAATCTATGATAGCGAAACAAAAGCGTACTCCTAAGTTTAAAGTACAAGAGTATACACGTTGCGAACGCTGCGGTCGTCCGCATTCTGTATACCGCAAATTTAAGCTTTGCCGTATTTGTTTCCGTGAACTTGCATATAAAGGTCAAATTCCTGGTGTTAAAAAAGCTAGTTGGTAAAACCCACAAATGGGAAGGAGGTAAAACACATGGTGATGACAGATCCAATTGCAGACATGCTTACTCGCATCCGTAATGCGAACATGGTACGTCATGAGAAATTAGAGGTTCCTGCTTCTAAAATCAAAAAAGAGATCGCTGAACTTTTAAAACGTGAAGGTTTCATTCGTGATGTAGAATACATCGAGGATAACAAACAAGGTATCCTTCGTATTTTCCTGAAATATGGTGCAAACAATGAACGTGTAATCACTGGATTAAAACGTATCAGTAAACCTGGCTTACGCGTTTACGCTAAAGCTGATGAAGTACCACGTGTACTTAACGGATTAGGTATCGCTCTTGTTTCTACATCTAAGGGAGTAATGACAGATAAAGACGCTCGTCAATTACAAACTGGTGGAGAAGTAGTAGCATACGTTTGGTAATATATATTTAAAACGAACGGAGGTGTGACCACATGTCTCGTATTGGTAAAAAGATTCTTGAAATCCCTGCAGGTGTTACTATTACAATTGCAGAAGACAATACTGTAACAGTAAAAGGCCCTAAAGGTGAATTAACTCGTAAATTCAATGCTGATATGTCTATCAAAATTGAAGAAAATACACTAACAGTTGAGCGTCCATCTGAACAGAAGGAACACCGTGCATTACACGGTACAACTCGTGCTTTAATCGGAAACATGGTTGAAGGTGTAACTACAGGTTTCGCACGCGGACTTGAATTAGTCGGTGTTGGTTACCGTGCTCAAAAACAAGGAGATAAACTTGTATTAAGCGTAGGTTATTCTCATCCAGTAGAAATGACTCCGGAAGCAGGTCTTGAAGTTGAAGTACCTGCACCAACTAAAATCGTAATCAAAGGTATCGACAAGCAACGTGTTGGCGAATTTGCTGCTAACATCCGTGCTGTACGTGCTCCTGAGCCATATAAAGGTAAAGGTATTCGTTACGAAGGCGAAGTTGTTCGTCGTAAAGAAGGTAAAACTGCTAAGTAAACCCGTTAGGTGAGAGAAAGGAGTGACAAGAATGATCACTAAAGCTGATAAAAATGCGACTCGTAAGAAAAGACATGCACGTGTACGTGCTAAACTTACTGGTACTGCAGAACGTCCACGTTTAAACGTGTTCCGTTCTAATCAACATATTTACGCTCAAGTTATTGATGATGTGAATGGTGTAACGTTAGTAAGTGCATCTACTCTTGATAAAGACCTTGCTCTTAACGGTACTAGCAATACTGAAGCTGCTACGAAAGTAGGAGAATCAGTTGCTAAGCGTGCTGTAGAGAAAGGCGTTAAAGAAGTAGTATTTGATCGCGGTGGTTACTTATACCATGGCCGTGTTAAAGCTCTAGCTGAAGCTGCTCGTGAGGCTGGATTACAATTTTAATGGTCAAAGGAGGGAAAATTGATGCATCGCATTGACCCAAGTAAATTAGAACTTGAAGAACGTGTAGTTACGATAAATCGTGTCGCGAAAGTTGTTAAGGGTGGTCGTCGTTTCCGCTTTGCTGCACTAGTTGTAGTTGGCGATAAAAACGGTCATGTTGGATTCGGTACTGGTAAAGCACAAGAGGTACCAGACGCAATTCGCAAAGCTATCGAAGACGCTAAGAAAAACTTAATCGCTGTACCATTAGTTGGTACAACAATTCCACACACAATCAACGGTCATTTTGGAGCTGGTGAAGTATTCTTAAAACCTGCTGCTGAAGGTACTGGTGTTATTGCAGGTGGACCTGTTCGTGCGGTACTTGAATTAGCTGGTGTACAAGATATTCTTTCGAAATCTCTTGGTTCTAACACACCAATCAACATGATTCGCGCTACTGTGAACGGATTAAGCGAACTTAAGCGCGCTGAAGATGTTGCAAAATTACGCGGTAAATCTGTAGAAGAGCTACTAGGTTAAGGAGGGAAAACAAATGGCGAAAAAGTTAGAAATTACCCTCACTCGTAGTGTAATTGGTCGTCCACAAGATCAACGTGCGACGGTAGAAGCTTTAGGTCTTAAAAAGTTGAATTCAACTGTAGTTAAGGAAGAAACTCCTGCTATTCTTGGTATGATCAACAAAGTTTCTCACCTTATAACTGTAAAAGAAGCTTAAGGATAACTCATTAATATAAGGAGGTGCCTGGGAATGAAACTTCATGAATTAAAACCTGCAGAAGGTTCTCGTAAAGTACGTAACCGTGTCGGTCGTGGTATCGGTTCTGGTAACGGTAAAACTGCTGGTAAAGGTCATAAAGGACAAAACGCACGTTCTGGTGGCGGTGTTCGTCTTGGCTTCGAAGGTGGTCAAACTCCATTATTCCGTCGTTTACCAAAACGCGGCTTCACAAACATTAACCGTAAAGAGTTTACTATTGTAAACTTATCAACGTTAAATCGTTTTGAAGATGGTACAGAAGTAACACCTGAATTATTGCTGGAAACTGGCGTTATCAGCAAGTTAAACGACGGTGTTAAAATTCTTGCAAGCGGAGCAGTAGAGAAAAAATTAACTGTTAAAGCGCACAAGTTCTCTTCAAGTGCTAAAGAAGCAATTGAAGCAGCTGGCGGATCAGTTGAGGTGATCTAATGTTTCGTACAATCTCCAACTTTATGCGCGTTGCTGAGATAAGACGTAAAATATTATTCACTTTAGCGATGTTAATCGTATTCAGGATTGGCACGTTTATCCCCGTGCCATTTACAAATGGAGACGTACTGAAAGCACAAGATCAATTAAATGCCTTAGGTATCCTAAATACATTTGGCGGTGGCGCCTTGAAAAACTTTTCCATCTTCGCGATGGGAATCATGCCGTATATTACAGCATCCATCATCGTGCAATTATTGCAGATGGATGTTGTTCCTAAATTTTCGGAATGGTCAAAGCAAGGTGAAATGGGCCGTCGTAAACTAACGCAATTCACGCGTTACTTTACAATTGTTCTTGCGTTTATTCAGGGGTTTGGTATGTCAATCGGTTTTAACGGTATGGTAGGTGGGCAATTAATTTTGAATCCTGGTTGGAGCACTTATTTATACATTGCTACGGTACTGACTGCTGGTACTGCATTTTTAATGTGGTTAGGTGAACAGATTACAGCTAAAGGTGTAGGTAATGGTATTTCCATCCTTATCTTTGGTGGTATTGCCGCAGCGATCCCAAGTGTTATATCTCAAGTGTATCAGCAACAGTTTCAAAATATCGGAGATCAATTGTTCATGAGTATCGTTAAAGTTGCATTGATCTTACTAGCTGTGCTAGCAGTTATTGTGGGTGTTATTTTCATTCAACAGGCTGTTAGAAAGATCCCAATTCAATATGCAAAGCGTGTAACAGGAGCGAATGGGAATCATGCTGGAGCACAAAACACTCATTTACCACTTAAGGTAAATAGTGCGGGTGTTATTCCAGTCATTTTTGCTGTTTCATTCTTAATTACACCACCAACTATTGCACAGTTCTTCCCGAAACATGATGTATCGCAGTGGATTATTGCAAACTTTAACTATTCTCACCCAGTGGGAATGATCATATATGTTGCGCTCATTGTAGCCTTCACATATTTCTATGCGTTTGTTCAGGTTAATCCAGAGCAGATGTCAGAGAATCTAAACAAGCAAGGTGGATATGTTCCAGGTATTCGTCCGGGTAAGAATACGGAACAATATCTAACAAAAATCTTGTATCGTTTGACCTTTGTAGGATCAATTTTCCTAGCAGCGATTGCAATCTTACCAGTTATCTTTACGAAACTGGGAAATCTTCCTCCATCTGCACAGATTGGTGGAACGAGTATGTTAATCGTTGTCGGCGTTGCTTTAGAAACAATGAAGCAGCTAGAAAGCCAACTGGTAAAACGCCATTACAAAGGGTTTATCAAGCAGTGAGTAAGTGGGAAGAAGCGTCTTCCCTACATGCTCATGTACTCTGAGGGGGAACAAGGATGAACTTAATTTTAATGGGGCTTCCTGGTGCTGGTAAAGGTACACAAGCCGAACAGATTGTTGCCAAGTATAACATCCCTCACATTTCAACAGGAGATATGTTCCGTGCAGCTATGAAGGCTGAAACTGAAATGGGTTTACAAGCTAAATCTTTTATTGATAAAGGTGCTCTTGTCCCAGATGAAGTTACAATCGGAATTGTTCGTGATCGTTTAAGTCAAGAAGACTGCGTAAGAGGATTCTTACTAGACGGTTTCCCACGAACTGTTGCACAAGCATCAGCTCTTGAAGAAATTATGAAAGATCTTGGCAAAAAAATCGACTATGTTTTAAACATTAATGTGGATTCAGGGTTGTTATTAAAACGTCTTACAGGCCGTCGCATTTGTAAAGAGTGCGGTGCGACTTACCACTTAGAATTCAATCCACCAGCGAAAACTGATGTGTGCGATAAATGTGGTGGCGAATTATACCAACGCTCTGATGACAATGAAGAAACTGTAGCAAATCGTTTAGATGTAAATATTAAGCAAACAAAACCTTTGCTTGATTTCTACGAGGAGCTTGGTTACTTAGAAAGCATTAATGGTGAGCAAGATATCAATAAAGTATTTGCTGATATCGATGTTCTCATCGGAGGCTTAGCGTAATGATAATCTGCAAAACTCCTCGCGAGATAGAAATCATGCGAGAAGCTGGCAGGATCGTTGCTTTAACTCATCAAGAGTTAAAACAGCACATTACTCCAGGAATTACAACGAAAGAGCTCGATCAAATAGCGGAAAAGACGATTCAAAAATATGGTGCTACGCCATCTTTTAAAGGATACAACGGATTTCCGGGGAGCATATGTGCTTCTGTAAATGAAGAGCTTGTACACGGAATTCCAGGGAAGCGCAAGCTCAAAGAGGGCGATATCATCAGTATCGATATTGGTGCGAAATACAATGGGTACCATGGAGATTCTGCATGGACGTATCCAGTTGGAAACATTTCTGAATCTGTTCAAAAGCTACTTGATGTCACAGAAAAATCGTTGTATCTTGGTCTAGAACAAGTAAAACCAGGCGAAAGATTATCAAATATCTCACATGCGGTTCAAACCCATGCTGAAGAGAATGGATTCTCGATCGTTAGGGAGTATGTTGGTCACGGAATCGGGCAAGACTTACATGAGGACCCTCAAATCCCGCACTATGGTCCACCAAATAGAGGCCCTAGATTAAAGCCGGGAATGGTCATCTGTGTTGAGCCGATGGTGAATCAAGGAAGACGATATGTAAAAACACTATCTGATGACTGGACAGTGGTAACGGTAGATGGTAAATGGTGTGCCCATTTTGAGCACACGATTGCTCTTACAGAAGCAGGATACGAAATCCTTACCACTTTATAAGTAGCTGGCTCTCCGGGATTTCAGAGCAGTGTAAAATGTTACTGATTTGAAGAAGGGAGAACTATTGAATGGCTAAAGATGATGTAATTGAAGTCGAAGGTACCGTTCTTGAAACGTTGCCAAATGCTATGTTCAAAGTAGAATTAGAGAATGGGCATGTCGTATTGGCTCACGTTTCTGGTAAAATCCGTATGAACTTCATTCGTATTTTACCAGGAGACAAAGTTACGGTAGAATTATCTCCGTACGATTTAAATCGTGGTCGTATTACGTACCGTTTTAAATAATATAGCACTCCGTAATCTTTAAGGAGGTTCGAGACATGAAAGTAAGACCGTCAGTTAAACCAATCTGCGAAAAATGTAAAGTTATTCGTAGACGTGGAAAAGTAATGGTTATTTGTGAAAACCCTAAACATAAACAAAAACAAGGTTAATCAGAAGGAGGTGCATTCAGAATGGCACGTATCGCAGGTGTAGATATTCCTCGAGACAAACGCGTTGTTATTTCTTTAACTTACGTATTCGGCATTGGTCGCACAACTGCTGAAAAAATTCTTACTGAAGCTGGTATTTCTTCAGAAACACGAGTTCGTGATTTAACGGAAGACGAATTAGGACGTATCCGTGATATCATCGATCGTATTAAAGTTGAGGGAGACCTTCGTCGTGAAGTATCTCTTAACATTAAACGTCTAATGGAGATCGGTTCTTACCGTGGTCTTCGTCACCGTCGTGGCTTACCAGTTCGTGGTCAAAACTCTAAAAACAATGCTCGTACACGTAAAGGTCCACGTCGTACAGTAGCAAATAAAAAGAAATAATAAGTAAAGGAGGTTGAACTAACAATGGCACGTAAAACAAACACTCGTAAAAAACGTGTGAAAAAGAATATCGAAGCTGGTATAGCTCATATTCGTTCTACTTTCAACAACACAATCGTAACACTTACAGATACTCACGGTAACGCACTTTCTTGGTCTAGTGCTGGTGCACTTGGTTTCCGTGGATCTCGTAAATCTACTCCATTCGCTGCGCAAATGGCTGCTGAAGCTGCTGCTAAAGTTGCAATGGAGCACGGTTTAAAAACTTTAGAGGTTACTGTTAAAGGTCCTGGTGCTGGTCGTGAAGCTGCAATTCGTGCTCTTCAAGCTGCAGGTCTAGAAGTAACAGCAATTAGAGATGTTACTCCAGTTCCTCATAATGGATGTCGTCCGCCAAAACGTCGTCGTGTGTAATTTTTCTGTATAGAATTTTCCCTTTTGTCTATAATGGATATGATGCATTATCGAGAAATTTCGTACAGAAACATCGCTTGTTGTGCACAATCGGGAACTGCCTAAGGGGGACTTTCGGTTAAACAGAGGCTATACCTTTGTTTAACCGGGGTTTCGACGTTTTGAAGGAGGGTTTAGTTAATGATTGAAATCGAAAAGCCGAAAATCGAAACGGTTGAACTTAACGAAGATGCTAAATATGGTAAATTCGTAATTGAACCGCTTGAGCGTGGATATGGTACTACTTTGGGTAACTCCTTACGTCGTATTCTTTTATCCTCACTCCCTGGTGCCGCTGTTACTGCTATCCAAATCGATGGCGTATTACATGAATTTTCAACAGTTGAGGGCGTAGTAGAAGACGTTACGACGATCATCTTAAACTTGAAAAAGTTAGCTCTTAAAATCTACTCTGAAGAAGAGAAGACGTTGGAAATTGATGTGCAGGGCGAAGGTATTGTCACAGCTGCTGATATTACTCACGATAGTGATGTAGAAATCTTAAATCCAGATTTACACATTGCAACGTTAGCAAAAGATGCGCATTTCCGCGTGCGTTTAACTGCAAAGCGTGGCCGTGGGTATACGCCAGCTGATGCAAATAAAAGCGAAGATCAACCAATAGGAGTAATTCCTATTGATTCTATTTATACTCCGGTATCACGTGTGACTTACCAAGTGGAAAAGACACGTGTCGGACAAGTGGCTAATTATGATAAGCTTACGCTTGATGTATGGACGGATGGAAGCATCGGGCCAAAAGAAGCTATCTCTTTAGGTGCCAAAATCTTAACTGAGCATTTAAATATCTTTGTTGGTTTAACTGACGAAGCACAAAATGCTGAGATTATGGTCGAGAAGGAAGAAGATCAAAAAGAGAAAGTTCTTGAGATGACTATCGAAGAACTAGATCTTTCTGTTCGTTCTTATAATTGCCTAAAACGTGCAGGAATTAATACTGTACAAGAGCTTGCGAACAAAACAGAAGAAGATATGATGAAAGTTCGTAACTTAGGACGTAAATCCTTAGAAGAAGTTAAACATAAACTTGAGGAATTAGGTTTAGGTTTACGTAAAGACGACTGAGGATTTAAACCCATCAACAAAGGAGGGAACTACGAATGGCATACAGAAAATTAGGCCGTACAAGTGCGCAACGTAAAGCTATGTTACGTGACTTAGCTACTGATTTAATTATCAACGAGCGCATCCAAACGACAGAAACTCGTGCAAAAGAACTTCGTTCTGTAGTGGAAAAAATGATCACTTTAGGTAAACGCGGAGATCTTCATGCTCGTCGTCAAGCAGCAGCTTTCATTCGCAATGAAGTAGCTAACGCTGAGACTGGTCAAGATGCACTTCAAAAATTATTCGCTGATGTAGCTCCACGCTATGCTGAGCGCCAAGGCGGATACACTCGTATTGCAAAAATTGGTCCACGTCGCGGAGACGCAGCACCAATGGTAATTATCGAGTTAGTATAATGATAATTAAAAGGGCAGGACAGTTCTTTTCAAGAAACTGGTCATGGCCCTTTTTTTTAAATATAAAAATAGGTTAACTTGGCGAAGGAAAGGGTGCCTTGTATTGAAAAAAGAGAAACTTCGGACAGAAAATATATCATTTCAATATCCTGGGGCAGCCACTTATGCATTAAAAGATGTTTCATTTTCCTTATATGAGGGAGAATGGGTATCTGTTATTGGACAAAACGGTTCAGGGAAGTCTACACTTGCAAAATTATTGAATGGTTTGTTTTTGCCGGAAGCAGGGACAATTACAGTAAACGATACAATGGTTTTATCAGAGGAAACGGTATGGGATGTTCGAAAACAAATTGGAATGGTATTTCAAAATCCAGATAATCAATTTGTTGGAACAACAGTGCAAGATGATGTTGTATTTGGTTTAGAGAATATCGGAATGCCAAGAGAGCAGATGATAGAAAGATTAGAACAGGCCTTGCGACTTGTCCGTATGGAAGATTTTCTTAATGATGAGCCTCATTCGTTATCTGGTGGACAAAAGCAGCGAGTGGCAATAGCAGGTATTTTAGCACTTCAGCCATCTATTTTAATACTAGATGAAGCAACTTCAATGTTAGACCCCCAAGGGAGACGTGAAGTAGTAGAAACGGTTAGACAACTTGTTAATGAAAAAGGTATTACTGTGTTATCAATTACGCACGATTTAGAAGAAGCGGCACAGTCAGACCGTGTCATTATTTTAAATAAGGGAGAGATATTAGAGGAAGGGACTCCAGAACAAATTTTCAAGTCCTCTCATATGCTCCAAGAAATTGGATTAGATGTACCATTTTCAGTGAAAATAGCAGAATTATTAAAAAGAAATGAAATTCTCTTGCAAAATACGCATCTTACAATGGAAAGCTTGGTGAACGAACTTTGGAGATTACATTCCAAAAAGTAGAACATCGTTATCAATATAAAACTCCGTTTGAAAGACGCGCACTTTATGATGTGGACGTGTCGTTTCCAAGTGGGGGCTATTATGCCATTATCGGTCATACTGGTTCAGGTAAGTCGACGATGATTCAACATTTAAATGGTTTATTGCAGCCGACAAGTGGTACCGTTCAAATTGGGGAACATTTTATTTCGGCAGGAAAGAAAGAGAAAAAGCTAAAGCCACTACGTAAAAAAGTAGGGGTTGTCTTTCAATTCCCAGAACATCAGTTATTTGAAGAGACTGTGGAGAAAGACATTTGTTTCGGCCCCACTAATTTTGGAGTATCTGTAGAAGAAGCGAAGCAAAAGGCAAGAGAGGCAATTGAACTTGTAGGATTAGAACCAGCACTGTTAACACGTTCGCCATTTGAGTTAAGCGGTGGGCAAATGAGGCGTGTTGCGATAGCAGGCGTACTGGCGATGGAACCTGAAGTGCTTGTCTTAGATGAACCTACAGCTGGACTAGATCCTAAAGGGCAGAATGAACTTATGGAGATGTTTTATAAGCTTCATAAGGAGAAAGGTCTTACAGTTATCCTTGTAACGCATAATATGGAGGATGCTGCTAAGTATGCGCAGCAGATTGTAGTTATGCATAAAGGAACGGTCTTTTTGCAAGGAAGTGCAGAGGAAGTATTTTCACATGCTGATGAACTAGAGAAAATTGGCGTGGATCTTCCTATGTCTTTAAAGTATAAACGTGCGATTGAAGAGAAGTTTGGTATTTCAATTCCAAAGGCTACCTTATCTTTAGAGGATCTTACTCATGAAGTTGTGCAGGTATTACGAAAAGGTGGTCATGAATCATGCAGCAGTTGATTATTGGAAGGTATATTCCAGGGAATTCGCTTATTCATCAACTTGATCCACGTACGAAGCTGCTGATTGTCTTTTTATATGTATTTGTTGTTTTCTTAGCAAATAATGCGATTTCATATGGATTTTTATTTTTATATGCACTCATTGCTTTATTTTTTGCAAAAGTGCCGATTCGTTATGTACTTTCGGGCTTAAAACCAATTCTATGGATTTTTCTTTTTACATTTTTCCTGCATATTTTTACAAATAAAGAAGGGGAAGTACTATTCCAGCTTGGTTGGTTTTCGATACATGAAAAAGGATTAGAGCAAGGGATATACATTTCTATACGATTCTTCGTTATTATTTTAATGACAACATTATTAACGCTAACGACGACACCTATTGAGATTACAGATGGTCTGGAGACGTTATTAAAGCCGTTGAAGCGTATAAAAGTTCCTGTTCATGAAATCGCATTAATGATGTCAATTTCTCTTCGTTTTATCCCGACATTAATGGATGAAACGAGTAAAATAATGAAGGCACAAGCGTCACGTGGTATTGATTTCGCAGGGGGACCGATAAAAGATAGGATAAAAGCTATTATTTCACTACTTGTCCCTCTATTTATTAGTGCTTTTAAGCGTGCAGAGGACTTAGCAATTGCTATGGAAGCTCGTGGATATCAAAGTGGCGAAGGACGTACTAAATTTAGGCAACTACGCTGGAAAATAAGCGATACAGTAACGATTATAAGCTTACTTTGTTTAGCTTGTATTTTGGCATGGGTGCGATCGTAATGGAGAATAGAGAAATGGATAGAATAAAATGTACGGTTGCATATGATGGCATGCATTTTTGTGGTTATCAAATTCAGCCGCAGCATCGTACTGTTCAACAAGAGATAGAGAAAGCTTTGCAGAAATTGCATAAAGGAGAACTTGTTCGTGTTCAGGCATCGGGCAGGACGGATTCTACCGTTCATGCTAAAGGACAAGTCATACATTTTGATACACCGTTGTCTCTTGAAGAGTGGCAATGGAGTAATGCATTAAACACAATGCTGCCAGATGATATTGTTATCAGACAGGTAGAGAAAAAAACAGAAGAATTTCATGCGCGTTACGGTGTCGAGAGAAAAGAATATCGTTACCGTGTATTATTATCAAAGACTGCGGATGTATTCCGTAGAAATTACGTATATCAATATCCATATCCGCTCGAAATCAATTCTATAAGAAAAGCGATTCCTTATTTTATCGGAACGCATGATTTCACTTCTTTTTGTTCGGCAAAAACTGACAAAAAAGATAAAGTGCGAACAATTTATGAAATTGAGTTAATTGAGCAAGACGATGAATTAATTTTTCGTTTTGTAGGGAATGGATTTTTATATAATATGGTCAGAATTATTGTTGGTACGTTGCTTAGCGTAGGGCAGGGAAAGCTTGATCCTGATAGCATTCCAGAGATTTTGGCGAAACAAAATCGTCAGTTTGCTGGAAAGATGGCTCCAGGTCATGGGCTTTACTTATGGCAGGTAAACTATAACAACTAATCCTGGTGTAACATTTGCTTGACATTAGAAACTCAAAAGTATATCATAACATATGGTATTGTTTCTAAAACCACGATTAGCCCCGGAAGGAAATCGTGTTTAAGATAAACAATAGATTTTTTCTATGGAAAAGATAACGAGGAGGGAAACACATGCGTACGACTTTTATGGCAAAAGCTAACGAAGTTGAGCGTAAATGGTATGTGGTTGATGCTGAAGGTCAAACTTTAGGTCGCCTTGCTAGTGAAGTAGCATCCATTTTACGTGGTAAAAACAAACCTACATTTACACCACACGTTGACACGGGTGATCATGTAATTATTATTAACGCTGAGAAAATTCATTTAACAGGTAATAAATTAAACGATAAAATTTACTACCGTCACACTAACCACCCAGGTGGACTTAAACAAAGAACAGCTCTAGAAATGCGTACAAACTACCCTGTACAAATGTTAGAGCTTGCAATTAAAGGCATGCTTCCAAAAGGACGCTTAGGCCGTCAAGTTTCTAAGAAACTAAACGTGTATGCTGGAGCAGAGCATCCACACCAAGCACAAAAACCAGAAGTTTACGAACTTCGCGGATAATCAATTAAAGGAGGGCTTACTTTGGCACAGGTTCAATACTATGGCACTGGACGTCGTAAGAGTTCAGTAGCGCGCGTACGCCTAGTTCCAGGCGAAGGACGCGTTATCATTAACGGTCGTGATTTTGAAAACTATATCCCATTTGCTGCATTACGTGAAGTAGTGAAACAACCTCTAGTTGCAACAGAAACTTTAGGTAACTACGATGTACTTGTAAACGTAAATGGTGGTGGATACACTGGTCAAGCTGGTGCTATTCGTCACGGTATTTCTCGCGCTTTATTAAAAGCTGATCCAGAATACCGTCTAACACTAAAACGTGCAGGTCTATTGACTCGTGACGCACGTATGAAAGAGCGTAAAAAATACGGTCTTAAAGGCGCACGTCGTGCACCTCAGTTCTCAAAACGTTAATTTTTGCGAACTACAAACCCCAACCATTTTGGTTGGGGTTTTTTTATGTTTCATTCCTCTTTTGTGATTTTTGTAGTTTGGAATATTTTAGTGCTATCCTCTCGCGTATGCTTCTTCTTTAGAAGTTTAGACTAATACGTATTAGGGAGGTTTATAAGTACTATGAATGTCATTGTCAGCTTACAAGAAAAACAAAAAGAAAAGCAGTTGAAATATGAACGGAAGATGCTGCGAGAATTATCATTAAAAACATTACGTTCAAATATTAGGGATGCCTTTCAGATGCAGGAACTTCATCGTCAGTATGAAGATTATTGTATTGAATTAGGGATAGAGTCGTATTTATTAGGAGCGAGATACAGTAAGTTTGGTTATTATGGTGAATCATTCTTTGATGTGAAATATAGAGCCTTAGAAGAAGAGCAACAATTAACGGAAACACTATTTCAATTTTTAACGAGCATGACTATGAGGGAAATTAAGTTACAAGATGAGGAATTGCTTTTTGAATCTTGCCAGCAGTTTATCGGCTTATGGTGGCAGGAGGGGTATGAAAAAGGTGAAAGAAGATATCGTTTAAAGCTTCATTAAGACAAGCATAAACTTTCCTCTTGTCCCATATAAGTAATTAGAGGGACTAGCTGGAGGAGGAAAGGTATGAAGAGAATTCGAATTATCTCTTTTGCACTCGCTGCGGTTGTTTTGTTTTTTTTAGTCAAACAAGAGTTTCAAATTACAAAATCGTGGCGAGCTTGGAATTTACCCTTATCAGGGAAAGTAATTGTATTAGATGCTGGGCATGGTGGGCCAGACGGAGGGGCTGTTGGTGGAAAGGATATTGTAGAAAAGGATATTACGCTTGAGATTACAAAGAAGGTACAAGATTATTTACAAGAGCAAGGTGCACTAGTCATTTTAACGCGTGATGGAGATTATGATTTAGCTCAGAAAGATACAAAATCATATAGTAGACGTAAAGCAGAGGATTTAAAAAAGCGTGTAGAGATTATTAATAAACCTGATGTAGACTTTTTTGCGAGTATTCATTTAAACGCTTTAACTAGTAGTGGATCGAAAGGCGCACAAACGTTCTATTACCGTTCTTCGATTGAAAATGAACGTGCTGCGAAATTTATACAAGCTGAATTGAGAACGAGTTTAGAGAATACGAATCGTTCTGCTAAAACAATTTCTCATGTGTATTTATTAAAGTATGCGAAAACACCAGGCGCTTTAATTGAAGCTGGATTTTTATCGAATGTAAATGAAAGGTATATGTTAAATTCGGAGAAATATCAGCAAAAGGTAGCGGCTGCAGTATATCGTGGTATATTACGTTATTTCACGGAAAAAGGAAATCCTCCAGAATAAGGAGGATTTTTTTGAGTTTCTCTCGTTAACGAAGTTTTCCGAAAATATGTTATACTGGAAATGTAAACGCATTTATTTCAAAAATAAAGAGAGAGACATTTAATTTAACATTACGTTATTTTTCATACAGGGGGCTGGGCTAATTATGGTAACGAAAGAGCAAGTAGTGGAAGCGTTAGAAGGGATTGTAGATCCGTTTTTACATAAAACGTTAAAAGAAACAGGTGCAATTAAAGAGGTAACAGTCAAGCCTGAGAAGGAACATGTAAGTGTTAAAATTGCAATTGTAAAAACCGGTACTGCGGAACAAATGCAGTTGCAATCTGGAATTGTAAAATTAGTAAAAGAACTAGGGGCAGCAACAGTAGGGCTTCGCTTTGCAGAATTTACAGAAGAGGAATTAGCTCAGTTTGCACCGGAACAGGAAGAAGAGCAAAATGAATCTTTATTGTCACCAAATTCAAAAACGACATTTTTAGCAGTAGCGAGTGGAAAAGGTGGAGTCGGAAAATCAACAGTTTCTGTTAACCTTGCCATTGCTTTAGCTCGTCTAGGGAAAAAGGTTGGTATAATTGATGCCGATATTTATGGTTTTAGCGTACCAGATATGATGGGGATAGAAAAACGTCCTGTTGTAAGAGGAGATAAAATAATTCCAGTGGAGCGTCTAGGTGTAAAGGTAATCTCAATGGGATTCTTTGTAGAAGATAATGCACCGGTTATTTGGAGAGGGCCTATGCTTGGGAAAATGTTAAATCATTTCTTTACAGAAGTGGAGTGGGGCGATTTAGACTATTTAGTTTTAGATTTACCACCGGGTACAGGTGATGTTGCGCTAGATTTACATTCAATGTTGCCGGCTTGTAAAGAGATTATTGTAACAACGCCGCATCCAACAGCGGCATTTGTAGCAGCGCGTGCTGGAGCTATGGCTTTACGTACAGAACATAGTATTCTTGGTGTTGTTGAAAATATGGCTTATTTCGAAAGTAAAACAACCGGTGAAAAAGAATATGTGTTCGGAAGAGGTGGAGGAGATAAATTAGCTACAGAACTTCAAACAGAAGTACTTGGCAGAATCCCTCTTCAACAACCCGATTGGAATAAAGAAGACTTTGCACCGTCAGTATATGAAGATACACATACGACAGGTCTTATTTATCGCACGATAGCTGAGACAGTAATTGATAAAACAGCTGTTGCACAAAAATAAAATAATAATGAGTGGGCGATACATATATTGTCCACTCATTATTATCGTTATTATTTTTACTGCTGTTCCTTTTTACCGTCTTGGGAACCACCCTCGCCGCCTGCTTCTTTCTTATCAGATCCACTTTTTTCGGCTTTTTGTACACCTTTACTAATAATATCAATCATCTTAGCTTGGAAGAGTGGGCTTTCAGCAGTTTCTGTTAGTACTTGTTGTAAATATTGACGGTATTCTTTGCTCTTCATTGTTTGTAACATCATTTTTTCTACTTCAGGGTTTTTCATAATTTCTATAACGCCTGCTTGGTATTCAGGGTCTTTTAGTAATGTTTTCATTAAGGTTGTTTGTTCTTTCCCCATACTTTTAGCAAATTTTGATGAGAACTCAGGGTCTTTAAAGAGCTTTTCCCAGAATTGTTGCCCTTTGTCGGATACCATTGCATCTTCAATCGTTTTCTTTACTACTGTTTCATCTAGTATGAGTGCTTGTTTCATTTTTTCATCAGTTAACACATCTTGAATGGCTTTCTTACCTTGATCGGTTTTTAAAATATCAACAATCATTTTCTTTGTTTGATCATAATCAAGTTCGGACTTTGCTTCTTTTTCTTGTGCACATGCTACAAGTACAAGAAATAGAAAAGAAGAAGTCAAAACGAGCAGCATCCGTTTCATAAGTTGGAACTCCTTTCAGCACAGTTCTCTCTTTTTAATATAAATATCTTTAAGGAATTTATACATGAACATGGCTAGCTTTTTGAAATTGTCATTGATACAATTTAATTAGAAATATAAGGATAATGGGGGATGTGTTGTGAATAGCCGCAAGTGGGTACGACTATTTTTTACGACGTTGTTTCTTGGTGGGATTAGTACGGTCATTATTGGGTTTGTTTTGGAGTGGGACAAGTACGCTAAATTTTTTCAAAATTTCGACGGAAAGGAGATTTTAGCAGTTTCCTTTTGGTTGATGGGTGTAGGATTTATTTTTAGTGTTATAAGTCAAATGGGGTTCTTTGCCTATTTAACAATCCATCGTTTTGGGCTAGGTATGTTTCGATCATCTTCTTTATGGAATGCAGTACAGCTTTTCTTTATTGCATTTGTTTTATTTGATTTCGTGTATTTAAGATCCGTACTGATTGCAAATGGGGAAGTTTCATTAGGGAATAACATACTTGTTGCTGGAATGTTATTTGTGTTCGGAGCAATTGTTGCTTATGTAAAGAGTAAAGAAACGAATAAAAAGGCATTTGTGCCTGCTTTGTTCTTTATGGTTGTTGTAACAATTCTCGAATGGGTACCAGCGCTTCGGATTAATGATACCGATTGGTTATATTTAATGGTTATACCGCTATTATTATGTAATGCATATCAGTTACTTATATTACATCGTTTAATTGGGAAAACGAGTAAGTCGGCCTAACGAAGATAGTTTTTTAGCAGAGTAGTTGTCCGAATGCAAATATCGGGATAAAAAAAGCTCTACTACCTTAATGAAAGGTAGTAGAGCTTTTTATGAGTGAAGGCACGAGGGAAAAGAATTACTGTACATCTTCACTTTTTGTACTTGTGTTGGAAATAAGTTGTGATACTGATATTTGTTCATATCCATCACTCTTTAATTTTTGTAGGAGCAGTGGTAAAGCTTTATTTGTTTGAAGAGCAGAATCGGATGCGTGTAATAAGACGATATCTCCACCTTTCAAATTGTTAGAGACAGTGGAAACGATATTGTTTACACCAGGGTTTTTCCAGTCGTTTGAGTTATTACTCCAATGAACGATAGTGTATCCGAGTGATTCTGCTATTTTAAGTGTTGCTTTGTTAAAGTCTCCACTAGGTGG
>NZ_CAKLBZ010000001.1:152500-247500 GCF_921008455.1 Bacillus basilensis
AGAGTTTGTAACACCCGAAGTCGGTGGGGTAACCTTTTTGGAGCCAGCCGCCTAAGGTGGGACAGATGATTGGGGTGAAGTCGTAACAAGGTAGCCGTATCGGAAGGTGCGGCTGGATCACCTCCTTTCTATGGAGAATTGATGAACGCTGTTCATCAATATAAGTTTCCGTGTTTCGTTTTGTTCAGTTTTGAGAGAACTATCTCTCATATATAAATGTATGTTCTTTGAAAACTAGATAACAGTGTAGCTCATATTTTTTTAATTTTAGTTTGGTTAAGTTAGAAAGGGCGCACGGTGGATGCCTTGACACTAGGAGTCGATGAAGGACGGGACTAACGCCGATATGCTTCGGGGAGCTGTAAGTAAGCTTTGATCCGAAGATTTCCGAATGGGGAAACCCACCATACGTAATGGTATGGTATCCTTATCTGAATACATAGGGTAAGGAAGACAGACCCAGGGAACTGAAACATCTAAGTACCTGGAGGAAGAGAAAGCAAATGCGATTTCCTGAGTAGCGGCGAGCGAAACGGAACATAGCCCAAACCAAGAGGCTTGCCTCTTGGGGTTGTAGGACATTCTATACGGAGTTACAAAGGAACGAGGTAGACGAAGCGACCTGGAAAGGTCCGTCGTAGAGGGTAACAACCCCGTAGTCGAAACTTCGTTCTCTCTTGAATGTATCCTGAGTACGGCGGAACACGTGAAATTCCGTCGGAATCTGGGAGGACCATCTCCCAAGGCTAAATACTCCCTAGTGATCGATAGTGAACCAGTACCGTGAGGGAAAGGTGAAAAGCACCCCGGAAGGGGAGTGAAAGAGATCCTGAAACCGTGTGCCTACAAATAGTCAGAGCCCGTTAATGGGTGATGGCGTGCCTTTTGTAGAATGAACCGGCGAGTTACGATCCCGTGCAAGGTTAAGCTGAAGAGGCGGAGCCGCAGCGAAAGCGAGTCTGAATAGGGCGTTTAGTACGTGGTCGTAGACCCGAAACCAGGTGATCTACCCATGTCCAGGGTGAAGTTCAGGTAACACTGAATGGAGGCCCGAACCCACGCACGTTGAAAAGTGCGGGGATGAGGTGTGGGTAGCGGAGAAATTCCAATCGAACCTGGAGATAGCTGGTTCTCCCCGAAATAGCTTTAGGGCTAGCCTTAAGTGTAAGAGTCTTGGAGGTAGAGCACTGATTGGACTAGGGGTCCTCATCGGATTACCGAATTCAGTCAAACTCCGAATGCCAATGACTTATCCTTAGGAGTCAGACTGCGAGTGATAAGATCCGTAGTCAAAAGGGAAACAGCCCAGACCGCCAGCTAAGGTCCCAAAGTGTGTATTAAGTGGAAAAGGATGTGGAGTTGCTTAGACAACTAGGATGTTGGCTTAGAAGCAGCCACCATTTAAAGAGTGCGTAATAGCTCACTAGTCGAGTGACTCTGCGCCGAAAATGTACCGGGGCTAAATACACCACCGAAGCTGCGGATTGATACCAATGGTATCAGTGGTAGGGGAGCGTTCTAAGGACAGTGAAGTCAGACCGTAAGGACTGGTGGAGTGCTTAGAAGTGAGAATGCCGGTATGAGTAGCGAAAGACGGGTGAGAATCCCGTCCACCGAATGCCTAAGGTTTCCTGAGGAAGGCTCGTCCGCTCAGGGTTAGTCAGGACCTAAGCCGAGGCCGACAGGCGTAGGCGATGGACAACAGGTTGATATTCCTGTACCACCTCTTTATCGTTTGAGCAATGGAGGGACGCAGAAGGATAGAAGAAGCGTGCGATTGGTTGTGCACGTCCAAGCAGTTAGGCTGATAAGTAGGCAAATCCGCTTATCGTGAAGGCTGAGCTGTGATGGGGAAGCTCCTTATGGAGCGAAGTCTTTGATTCCCCGCTGCCAAGAAAAGCTTCTAGCGAGATAAAAGGTGCCTGTACCGCAAACCGACACAGGTAGGCGAGGAGAGAATCCTAAGGTGTGCGAGAGAACTCTGGTTAAGGAACTCGGCAAAATGACCCCGTAACTTCGGGAGAAGGGGTGCTTTCTTAACGGAAAGCCGCAGTGAATAGGCCCAAGCGACTGTTTAGCAAAAACACAGCTCTCTGCGAAGCCGTAAGGCGAAGTATAGGGGGTGACACCTGCCCGGTGCTGGAAGGTTAAGGAGAGGGGTTAGCGTAAGCGAAGCTCTGAACTGAAGCCCCAGTAAACGGCGGCCGTAACTATAACGGTCCTAAGGTAGCGAAATTCCTTGTCGGGTAAGTTCCGACCCGCACGAAAGGTGTAACGATTTGGGCACTGTCTCAACCAGAGACTCGGTGAAATTATAGTACCTGTGAAGATGCAGGTTACCCGCGACAGGACGGAAAGACCCCGTGGAGCTTTACTGTAGCCTGATATTGAATTTTGGTACAGTTTGTACAGGATAGGCGGGAGCCTTTGAAACCGGAGCGCTAGCTTCGGTGGAGGCGCTGGTGGGATACCGCCCTGACTGTATTGAAATTCTAACCTACGGGTCTTATCGACCCGGGAGACAGTGTCAGGTGGGCAGTTTGACTGGGGCGGTCGCCTCCTAAAGTGTAACGGAGGCGCCCAAAGGTTCCCTCAGAATGGTTGGAAATCATTCGTAGAGTGCAAAGGCATAAGGGAGCTTGACTGCGAGACCTACAAGTCGAGCAGGGACGAAAGTCGGGCTTAGTGATCCGGTGGTTCCGCATGGAAGGGCCATCGCTCAACGGATAAAAGCTACCCCGGGGATAACAGGCTTATCTCCCCCAAGAGTCCACATCGACGGGGAGGTTTGGCACCTCGATGTCGGCTCATCGCATCCTGGGGCTGTAGTCGGTCCCAAGGGTTGGGCTGTTCGCCCATTAAAGCGGTACGCGAGCTGGGTTCAGAACGTCGTGAGACAGTTCGGTCCCTATCCGTCGTGGGCGTAGGAAATTTGAGAGGAGCTGTCCTTAGTACGAGAGGACCGGGATGGACGCACCGCTGGTGTACCAGTTGTTCTGCCAAGGGCATAGCTGGGTAGCTATGTGCGGAAGGGATAAGTGCTGAAAGCATCTAAGCATGAAGCCCCCCTCAAGATGAGATTTCCCATAGCGTAAGCTAGTAAGATCCCTGAAAGATGATCAGGTTGATAGGTTCGAGGTGGAAGCATGGTGACATGTGGAGCTGACGAATACTAATAGATCGAGGACTTAACCATATAATATGTAGCAATGTTATCTAGTTTTGAAGGAATATATATTTTCTTCTTGACATTTCGAAAGAAATGTTTACAATAATAAAAGTCTGGTAATGATGGCAGAGAGGTCACACCCGTTCCCATACCGAACACGGAAGTTAAGCTCTCTAGCGCCGATGGTAGTTGGGACCTTGTCCCTGTGAGAGTAGGACGTTGCCAGGCTAATATTGTTCCGCAGTAGCTCAGTGGTAGAGCTATCGGCTGTTAACCGATCGGTCGTAGGTTCGAGTCCTACCTGCGGAGCCATTATGCTTCCATAGCTCAGCTGGTAGAGCACTTCCATGGTAAGGAAGAGGTCACCGGTTCAAGCCCGGTTGGAAGCTTGGGAAGAGTTTTAAAAATTTTGGCCCGTTGGTCAAGTGGTTAAGACACCGCCCTTTCACGGCGGTAACACGGGTTCGAATCCCGTACGGGTCACCACTTTTGGAGGATTAGCTCAGCTGGGAGAGCACCTGCCTTACAAGCAGGGGGTCGGCGGTTCGATCCCGTCATCCTCCACCATATATATTTTAAATGTCGGAGGGGTAGCGAAGTGGCTAAACGCGGCGGACTGTAAATCCGCTCCTTCGGGTTCGGCAGTTCGAATCTGCCCCCCTCCACCATTTTCTTTAAAATAACCTGAGAGGGTTTATTTTTTTGAAAAGATAACCATACTAGTAAATATTAATGGGCTATAGCCAAGCGGTAAGGCAACGGACTTTGACTCCGTCATGCGCTGGTTCGAATCCAGCTAGCCCAGCCATTTACGAGCCATTAGCTCAGTTGGTAGAGCATCTGACTTTTAATCAGAGGGTCGAAGGTTCGAGTCCTTCATGGCTCATCATTTTTGCGGAAGTAGTTCAGTGGTAGAATACAACCTTGCCAAGGTTGGGGTCGCGGGTTCGAATCCCGTCTTCCGCTTAATTACTAAGGGGCCTTAGCTCAGCTGGGAGAGCGCCTGCCTTGCACGCAGGAGGTCAGCGGTTCGATCCCGCTAGGCTCCATCTAAATAAAAAGCTTACATCATATGATGTAAGCTTTTTTTGTGTTTGAAAAGACAACTTTCATATTTTTCATTTAAAATGGAGAAAACGTGAAAATAAAGGATGGGGATAATTGTGAAAGTTGTTATTGCATCTGATTCATATAAAGAAAGCTTAAAAGCTATAGAAGTATGTGAGGCTATTGAAAGAGGTTTTGGAGCAATTTTCCCTAAAGCAGAGTATGTAAAAATACCAATTGGAGATGGAGGTGAAGGAACGGTTGATTCACTTGTCGATGCCACAGGGGGAAGGATTACATCACTTCATGTGACAGGACCGCTTAGAGAACGTGTACAAGCCTTTTACGGTATGTCTAAAGATAAAAAGACAGCGTTTATTGAAATGGCAGCAGCATCAGGGTTACAACATGTTCCAGTTAAAAAGCGAAATCCACTTGTTACAACGACAAAAGGAACAGGAGAACTTATACTACATGCGCTAGATGAAGGAGCTGAGCACATTATTTTAGGACTTGGAGGAAGTGCTACAAATGATGGAGGAGCAGGTATGTTGTCAGCTTTAGGAGTCAGGTTTATAAATGGAAAAGGGGAAGTAATAGATCCATCTGGAGGAACGTTACATTCAATTGTCGCTATTGATTTTGCGCGAATGGACTCACGCTTAACGCATATAAAGATAGAAGCAGCATGTGATGTAGATAATCCGTTAGTTGGAATAAGGGGAGCATCTCTTGTATTTGGGCAGCAAAAGGGTGCGAATGCAGAGATGATGAAAGAGCTGGATGAGAATTTAAAGCATTATGCGCACATCCTTAAACAATACTTATCTTGCGACGTATCTAAAATACCTGGCGCAGGGGCTGCAGGAGGTATGGGAGCAGCTGTTATAGCAGTATTAAAGGGAAACTTGCGGAGAGGAATTGAAATTGTATTAGATTATACAAAATTTGATAAGTATATAGAAGGAGCAGATTTAATTATAACTGGTGAAGGTAGAATAGATGAACAAACAGCATATGGAAAGGCTCCTGTAGGTGTTGCGGAGCGTGCGAAGCATTTTCACATTCCTGTTGTTGCTATTGGAGGATCTGTGTCTCCAAATTACACTGCTGTTCATGAAAAGGGAATTGATGCAGTATTTAGTATTACAGCGAGTCCGATGACTTTAGAAGAGGCATATAAAGTAGCAGCAGAGAATATCGAAATGACAGCAAAAAATATTGCTGCAGTGTGGAAAATAGCATCAGAAAAACACTCCTAAATGTAGAAGTGTTTTTTTATTATTATCTAATAATAATGATGGTAGTTGTTTCATCAAGTTAACTTTATACATAGAATAGTCTTAACATTTAGGTTTCAAGGCCGATATAAGTGAATAATTTGTATATCCATACAAAAAAATGTCGAGTTGAGTCAGACTATATAAAAGATTTAAAATATTTAGTGAAGGCACAAAAGGGGGATACTATCTATGAAAAAAGAAATCTCAGTTATTGGAGTTCCAATGGATTTAGGACAGATGCGTCGTGGAGTTGATATGGGGCCGAGTGCAATCCGTTATGCAGGCGTAGTTGAAAGAATTGAAGAAATTGGATATGACGTTAAAGATATGGGAGATATATGTATAGAGAGAGAAAAAGAAGTAGATATAAATACAAGCTTAAGAAACCTTACACAAGTTGCAACTGTATGTAACGAATTAGCAAGTAAGGTGGATCATATTATAGAAGAGGGACGTTTTCCACTTGTATTAGGTGGTGACCATAGTATCGCTATCGGTACATTAGCTGGTGTTGCGAAACATTATAAAAATTTAGGTGTTATTTGGTATGATGCACATGGCGACTTAAATACAGAAGAAACTTCACCATCTGGAAATATTCACGGTATGTCACTTGCAGCAAGTTTAGGGTATGGACATCCTTCACTTGTAGATTTATACGGGGCATATCCAAAGGTGAAAAAAGAGAATGTTGTAATTATCGGTGCACGAGCATTAGATGAAGGAGAAAAAGACTTCATCCGCAATGAAGGTATTAAAGTATTCTCAATGCACGAGATCGATCGTATGGGTATGACGGCTGTTATGGAAGAAACAATCGCGTATTTATCTCATACTGATGGTGTCCATTTATCATTAGATTTAGATGGTCTTGATCCTCATGATGCACCAGGAGTTGGAACGCCTGTAATTGGTGGCCTATCTTATCGTGAAAGCCATTTAGCAATGGAAATGTTAGCGGAAGCTGATATTGTTACATCTGCTGAGTTTGTTGAGGTAAATACGATTTTAGATGAGCGAAATAGAACAGCAACAACAGCGGTTGCTTTAATGGGTTCTTTATTCGGTGAAAAACTAAAATAAATGTAAGAAAAGCAACTGAGAAGTTGCTTTTTTTATTTGAAAATAGGCGTATAATAATGATTTATATTATACTGTACGATAAGAATGTTTGACATCTTACCAATTTAGACTAAAGGGGGGTTGTTTGTAATTGTTGTTTGTTTCATGTATGGTATAATTAACTAGTTGTTGGAAATACATACAGATAGAGCATAAAATAATATTTCAATATATGGATAGAATTGCTCGTAAGTAGGAGGAAGGGTTAGCATGCCTTTTGAAGATACGACCATTTTGAAATATCTTAGTACGGTATTAGATATTGCCGTTGTATGGTTTATTATATATAAGCTAATTCTCATAATCCGGGGGACGAAAGCTGTTCAACTTTTAAAAGGGATTACAGTTATTATTGTCGTTCGGATGATCAGTATTTTCCTTGAATTGCATACGCTATATTGGCTAACTGAACAAGTATTAACGTGGGGATTTTTAGCCGTTATTATTATTTTCCAGCCAGAATTACGAAGAGCGCTTGAGCAGCTAGGACGCGGGAGCCTGTTTTCTCGTGTTGGGACTCAAGAGGATGATGAACCTGAAATCGTTGCAACAGCGATAGCGAAAGCAACGGAATATATGGGGAAACGTAGAATAGGTGCATTAATTACTTTGTCAAAAGAGACCGGTATGGGTGATTATGTGGAAACGGGTATTCCGCTAAATGCAAACGTATCATCGGAATTACTCATTAATATTTTCATTCCTAATACACCTCTTCACGACGGAGCAGTAATTATGCAAGGAAGTACCATTAAAGCAGCAGCATGTTATCTGCCGTTATCGGAAAGTCCATTTATCTCTAAGGAGTTAGGAACTAGGCATCGCGCTGCAATGGGAGTTAGTGAAGTTACGGATAGTATTACAGTAGTTGTGTCGGAAGAAACAGGCCAAATTTCTTTAACGAAAAATGGTAAGTTGCATCGTGATTTGAAGACAGAACAACTGAAAGATATGTTGTTAGCTGAGTTTAGTGCGAACGAAAAAACGACTTCTTCGTCTTTATGGAATTGGAGGAGAAAGCGTCATGGATAAGTTAATGGAGAATCATTGGTTTTTAAAAGGAATCTCATTACTATTGGCGTGTATGCTTTTTATGTCAGCGACTTTAACTGAAAAAAATACGACATCAGGGATACTACCTTTTGCAAATGATGCGAAAGAAACATTAACTAATTATGATATTAACCTTAAGTATGATGAAGAGAAATATATTGTAAGTGGTATTCCGGCAGAGGGCGTTAAGGTAAAGTTAGAGGGCCCAAAAGCAGCAGTTGCTACAGCAAAAGCAAAAAAACAATTTGATATACCAGTTGATTTGAGAGATAGCGAAACAGGAACTTATGAAGTTTCTTTGAAAACGAACGGGCTTCCAGATGATGTGAAAGGAACAGTTCAGCCATCGACAATTAAAATTACTCTTCATGAAAAAGCGAGAAAATATGTTCATGTAGACTTAAAATTATCAAATGAGGATCAGATGCCAGCGGGTTCTACCCTCGAAAAATCAAACATTAAACCTGATACTGTTGAGGTAGTTGGGACGAAAGAAGAAATTGAAAGTATTTCATCTGCTAAAGCGTATATTGATTTAAAAGGTGTTAATAAAACTGTTACGAAAACAGCCGAAGTTACATTATACAATAAAGAAGGAAAACGTTTAAATGTAAGAACAAGTCCATCTAAAATTAATGTAACGTTGAATGTGACGACGCAAGCAACGGCCAATAATACTGAAAAAACTGTTCCTGTAACGTATACGAAAAAGGGGAGTTTACCAGAAGGATTGGCCGTTACAAATATTAGCGTTGAGCCGAGAGAAATAACGATAGCAGGTCCAAAAGATATATTGGATAATATACAATCGATAGAGGGGGTCGAAGTAGATCTTAGTCAATTGACAGAGTCTACAACATTCGATACCTCTGTTTTATTACCAAAGGGTGTAACAAGTGCAAAACCGAATCAAGTGAAGGTTTCAGTAGGTGTGCAAAAAACAAAACAAACGAAAACAAGAACGATTGATGGTATATCAATTCAAAAAAATGGACTTTCTAAAGATGTTACGGCCCAGCTACTTTCGCCGCAAGATGGGAAGATAAGCGTTGATATTTCAGGAGAAACAAGTATAGTAGATAAAATAACAGCAGCTCAAATAACAGCAGCGATTAATCTGCAAAATGTATCTCCGGGGACGAAGGATGTTTCTATTCAAGTGAGCGGTCCTGGTAATATTTCAATAGAGCCAAAACAAAAAAGTGCTAAAGTCACAATTGTGAAGAAAGAAAATCCAGATAAAGAAGTACAGGGTAACGGTGAAAAACCAGATTCAAATAATAACCAAGATAATCAAACTGAAAAACCAAAAAATCCTGAACCTGAACCTGAGCCTAAACCTGATCCGGAAAAGGAAAAGGAAAAGGAAAAGGAACAGGAACAAAATAAAGAAAAAGAAACTAGTCAAGAGCCAACAGTAGATAATCAAAAAGAGCCAGACAAAGGAGCGAATCATAATGGGTAAATATTTTGGTACAGATGGAGTACGCGGGGTAGCGAACCAGGAGTTAACGCCTGAATTAGCGTTCAAAATTGGACGTTTCGGTGGTTATGTATTAACAAAAGATACAGATCGTCCAAAAGTAATTATCGGCCGTGATACACGTATATCAGGACATATGCTAGAAGGAGCTTTAGTAGCAGGTCTATTATCAACTGGAGCAGAAGTAATGCGTCTTGGTGTTATTTCTACACCAGGTGTTGCTTATTTAACAAAAGCGTTAGATGCACAAGCAGGTGTTATGATTTCTGCATCTCATAATCCAGTACAGGATAACGGAATTAAATTCTTTGGTTCAGACGGTTTTAAATTAACGGATGAGCAGGAAGCAGAAATCGAAGCTTTATTAGACAAAGAAGTTGATGAATTGCCACGTCCAACAGGTACTAATCTTGGACAAGTGAGTGATTATTTTGAAGGTGGACAAAAATATTTACAATACATTAAACAAACTGTAGAGGAAGATTTCTCTGGTTTACATATCGCCTTAGATTGTGCGCATGGTGCTACGTCTTCTTTAGCTCCATATTTATTTGCGGATTTAGAAGCTGATATTTCAACAATGGGTACTTCACCAAACGGTATGAACATTAATGATGGAGTAGGCTCTACACATCCAGAAGTATTAGCTAAACTAGTAAAAGAAAAAGGTGCTGATATCGGTCTTGCTTTTGATGGTGATGGTGACCGTTTAATCGCTGTAGATGAAAAAGGAAACATCGTTGATGGCGATCAAATTATGTTTATTTGTGCAAAGTACATGAAAGAAACTGGTCAACTAAAGCACAATACAGTTGTTTCAACAGTTATGAGTAACCTAGGTTTCTATAAAGCGCTTGAAGCTAACGGTATTACAAGTGATAAAACAGCAGTTGGTGATCGCTACGTAATGGAAGAAATGAAGCGTGGTGGATATAACCTGGGAGGAGAACAATCAGGTCACATTATCTTACTTGATTACATTACAACTGGTGATGGAATGTTAAGTGCACTTCAACTTGTAAACATCATGAAAATGACGAAAAAACCATTATCTGAGCTTGCAGGAGAAATGACAAAATTCCCGCAATTACTAGTAAACGTTCGTGTAACAGATAAAAAGCTAGCATTAGAAAACGAAAAAATTAAAGAAATTATTCGTGTTGTAGAGGAAGAAATGAATGGTGATGGCCGCATTCTTGTTCGTCCATCTGGAACAGAGCCACTTATTCGTGTAATGGCAGAAGCACCAACACAAGAAGTTTGTGACGCATATGTGCATCGCATTGTAGAAGTTGTGAAAGCGGAAGTTGGCGCTGAATAATTTGATAAATTTATTGAAAAAGGAGCACAAGAAGTGCTCCTTTTTCATATGTTTTATAGACAATGAAAAAAATTTCATTGACGGTTTATCCATGTTTGTTATAAGATGGTCTTGTTCTTTTTCTCAAAGGAAATATTATAATTTATAGAAGCGCCAGAACTACAAGTAGTGTAGTTGACGAGGTGGGGTTTATCGAGATTTCGGCGGATGACTCCCGGTTGTTCATCACAACCGCAAGCTTTTACTTAAATCATTAAGGTGACTTAGTGGACAAAGGTGAAAGTGTGATGAGAGAAAAGGAACGGATGAAAACTAGCTGTATAAGTATATACGGACTTAAACCCAATCGAGAGGAAGGTGAAAGCCGTTACAAGCTTACAGGGCTAGCAATATGTAATCCGTTTTTTAGTATAAATAAAAATGGTATCGGACTATGTCGTTACATGTTCGCAGAGCAGTGTAAGCATTTGTAACGGCGACTAAACATGTGTGGAATCGTAGGATTTATTGGAGAGCAAGATGCAAAGGAAATTTTATTAAAAGGTTTAGAGAAGCTAGAATATCGTGGATATGATTCAGCAGGTATTGCAGTACAAGCAAAGAACGGCGTTGTTGTATACAAAGAAAAAGGTCGTATTGCAAAACTTCGCGAAATCGTAGATGAGAACGTAGCAGCAAGCGTGGGAATCGGTCACACACGCTGGGCTACACATGGTGTTCCAAGCAAAGTAAACGCGCATCCGCATCAAAGTACATCAAAACGCTTTACACTAGTTCATAACGGTGTAATTGAAAACTATGAGCTAGTGAAAAAGGAATATTTACAAGATGTAACGTTCGTAAGTGAAACAGATACAGAGGTTATCGTACAGCTTATGGAACAACAAGTGAGCACAGGACTAAGTGTAGAAGAAGCGTTCCGTAATACGCTATCTCTTTTACATGGCTCTTATGCAATCGGATTACTTGATGCTGAAAATCCAAACATGATTTATGTTGCTAAAAACAAAAGCCCGCTATTAGTAGGTGTTGGTGACAACTTTAATGTTGTGGCGAGCGACGCTATGGCGATGTTACAAGTTACAGATCAATTTATTGAATTAATGGATAAAGAAATCGTAATTGTAACGAAAGAAAGTATTACAATTAAAAACTTACAAGGTGAAACGATTGAACGTGCACCGTTTACAGCGGAATTAGATGCAAGTGATATTGAAAAGGGAACATATCCTCATTTCATGCTTAAAGAAATCGATGAGCAACCACTTGTAATCCGTAATATAATTCAAAAGTACCAAGATGAAAATGGCGAGATTGAATTAGATCAAGACATTCGCAATGCAATTTTAGATAGCGATCGTATTTACATCATTGCATGTGGAACAAGTTATCATGCAGGTCTTGTTGGAAAACAATTTATCGAGAAGTTTGCAAAAATGCCAGTTGAAGTGCATGTAGCAAGTGAATTCTCTTATAACATGCCATTATTAACAGAAAGACCATTCTTCATTTACATTTCACAAAGTGGTGAAACAGCTGATAGCCGTGCAGTACTTGTACAGACAAATGAAATGGGGCATAAAGCATTAACGATTACAAACGTACCTGGTTCTACGCTTTCTCGTGAAGCTGATTATACACTTCCGTTATACGCGGGACCAGAAATCGCAGTTGCATCAACGAAAGCTTATACAGCACAACTTGCAGTACTTTCAATTTTAGCTGCGGACATTGCTAGAGCGAAAGGTGAAGTTCTTGATTTCGATTTAACACACGAATTAGGACTTGTAGCAAATGCAATGATAGAACTTTGTGATCAAAAAGAGGAAATGGACGCATTAGCAAAACAATTTTTAGCAACAACGCGTAATTGTTTCTTCATCGGACGTAGCGTAGACTTCTACGTAGGTTTAGAAGGCGCGTTAAAGCTAAAAGAAATCTCTTACATCCAAGCAGAAGGATTTGCTGGAGGAGAGTTAAAACACGGTACAATCGCTTTAATTGAAAATGGTACACCAGTTATCGCACTTGCTACACAAGAGCACGTAAACCTTGGAATTCGTGGTAACGTGAAAGAAGTAGTAGCACGCGGAGCTAACCCATGTATCATCTCAATGAAGGGCTTAGAAATGGAAGGTGACAGCTTCGTATTACCAGCTGTACACGAAGCGCTAGCACCGCTAGTAGCAGTTATTCCATTACAACTTATCTCATACTACGCAGCACTTCACCGCGAGTGTGACGTTGATAAGCCACGTAACTTAGCTAAGTCTGTTACGGTTGAGTAGGAGATTGGTAGGTTAATAAATATAGTTGTAGTTTAAAAATAAATTTATGAATTTGTATCCCTTTAGATATTTTATCTAAAGGGATATTTTTGTGTTGAAAAAGAACATCTGAAATTGGTAAGTGGATAGAAGAACCCTATAGATTAAAATTTTACTTTATCGGATTCACTTTTATTTATCTGAATTTTCCGTTACTATTTTAAGTATCCGTGAACAATTTCCTTTATTATGACAAAAAGAGACGAGAGATTTATGGACATTACAAGGGGGCATATTGATGAAAGTGAGTGAAAAAACATATTTAAGTATAGAAGAGATTATTTCAGTACCAACCTTATCAAGTACAAATATAAGCGATGATGGCAAAAATGTAGCATTTGTTAAGAGAACAGCTAACTGGAAAGACAATACATATATAAATCATGTATGGATATATGAAAAAGGTAAAGGGCAGAGTTATCCACTAACAACTGGAGATATAGATAGTACACATCCATTATGGTCCCCAGATTCTAAGACTATTGCCTACCTTAGCTCAGGTGGTGATGGGGCTAATAAAAATCAGATCTTTGTTAAGTCACTAGACGACTATAGTGAGGTTAAAATTACTGATGAGAAAGAAGGAGTCAGTAATTTTAAATGGGATCCTACTGGTAAAGGTTTTTATTATATTGCACATTCAAAGGAATGTGAGGAGATAAAGAAACGTAAGGAACTATATGGAGATTTCTATCATGTAGGTAAGGAACATCAAAATAATTGTTTATACTACATTGAAATAGAAAAAGTGAAACAAAATGATAAACAGGAACGGAAGGTTAGTGGTGTTTATGAACTAACGGACGGTAAGGATTTTTATATACATAACTTTGATATTTCAAATGATGGGAAAAAGGTTGTATGTATGGCTACACCAAGCCTAAACGATTATATGAATGGTGATCTATACATATTAGATATTGAATCTAGGGAACTACAAAAGATGAATATAGATAAGTTGTTGGGAGGGAGTGTTTACTTTTCTCCTGAGGGCAGCAAAATATGTTACTCAGCAAGCATAAGAGAGAAGGATTACTATAAAAACCATATACAAGAGAGTACATTAGAGATATATGATATGAATAGTGGAAAGATAATTCAGCCTTTAACAGATTTTGATAGTACGGTTATGCCATTACAGTGGACAGCTAAAGGAATTTTAATTAGATGGCAGGATAAAACGAATTACCTCATTGGATTGCTATGTGAGGATGGTACTGTGGAAATGTTAAGCGAAAGAGTAGATGGCTTTATAATGGATGCTTCCATAACAAGGGATGGAAATCATATAACCTATAATAAGGCTATAACAAATGAAACTTTTGAAATCTATTTGGATGATAAAAAAATAACGAATGAAAATAGCTTTTTCGAAGGAAGGCTTAAAAGTAACAGGGAAATCATCTCATGGCAAAGTAGTGATGGCCTGGAAATAGAGGGTGTTTTATCAACCCCTGTAGAGTTTGACGCAAATAAAAAATATCCCTTATTAGTAGTAATTCATGGTGGTCCGGCTTGGGCATCCTTTCCGATATTTTCAGACTGTTTTAATGAGAAATATCCGATTGAACAGTTTGTTGAAAAAGGCTTTATCGTTTTAGAACCAAACTACAGGGGAAGTTCTGGTTATGGTAATGAATTTTTAAAAGCAAACTATAGAAAACAGGGAATTGCTGACTATGATGATGTTGTATCTGGAGTGGATAAACTAGTTGGAAAAGGGATTGTAGATAAAGATAGAGTAGGAGTTATGGGATGGAGTAATGGGGGATATATATCGGCTTTCTGTTCTACATTTAGTAGTAGATTTAAAGCTATTTCGGTGGGGGGTGGAATTACTAATTGGAGTACCCATTATGTACATACAGATATCCCTTACTTTATTAGAATGTATTTAGGAGATACTCCATGGAATGATCTAGATATATATAAGAAAACATCACCAATGACATATATTAAATCAGCCTGTACGCCTACCTTAATTCAACATGGGGAAAAGGATGTAAGAATTCCAATTACAAATGCATATGAGCTATATGAAGGATTAAGAGATATGGAAGTTGATACAGAATTAATTATATTTAAAGGAATGGCATATAGTTCGGATCAGCCAGGAATTCATGTAGCCATTATGAAGCAGAATTTGATGTGGTTTTCACACTATATTCTTGGAGAAAGTATGAAAGATTTTTAGTACTATATAATGGATATCGGCACAGGTGTTTTTGCTGTGCAACCGAGTCAGCTTGTTGTAAACTGCGTTTAAATCATTACTGAGAAGATTTAAATGATTATAAGATTTGGAGTAAATAAGAAAGAGCCTATAATCAGGCTCTTTTTCTTATTTATATTTTAAAATTAAACTGTTACTACGCAGTTTTACTTAATTTATATGTTTCATGGTTGTTTTTACGGAAAAGTTTAGGGAAAACATAGCCATCTAATCCAATACGTCCAGCATTCTGTCCTGCAACTAAAATGAACATAGTTAAAATAAGCAGGTTTGGATTTATACTAACAGTTCCGCTTAATAAAAATGAAAGGTTCATTATGATTCCGAAAAATGCAGCTGTTTTTGTTAATCCGCCTAAAATCAAACCTAGACCTACTAAAATTTCGCCCCATTGAACTAAAAAGCTAAATAGGTCTGCATTTGGAAGAACAAAGTGTTGAAGGAAATCTGCCCACCAACCTTGCACAGCAGGGTGATCACCTGACGCCTGAGCAATAGCGCCCTTTAGAAAACCACTTGCGTCAAAGGATTGTCCGAAAACTTTACCTATCCCAGCAGCAAGCCATGCATATCCTATGTAAAGCCGTAAAAATAATAATATGAAAGCAGCACGTTTATCAGTTCTTAAAAAATTGATAACCATTGAAATCCCTCCAATATTGTATTTACAAGTTTATTATATATCCATTGTGAGAAGATTCACAATGGATATAATGTGAACAAAAATAGTGTTTTTATAAAAATAAAGAAGGCATATAACAATCATATGTTATATGCCTTTTCTATTATATATTTAGTAATTTATTTAGGTAATGTAAATTTCGCTTTTTTACCTTGTGAAATATCTTTAGCTTCTTTATTTCTCATAGGTCCTAACTCAATCTCAAAGCTTTTGTCTTTCCAAATCTTTTCATACTGCTCTTGATCTAAAATAAATACTTGCAGTAACTCTCCAGATGTTCCCGTTTTGACTGAAGCGTTATAGTCGTAATTTAGTAGCATACCTTCGTTAATTGTATATTGTGTACCATCATTCACTCTTAATGTAGAGCTTATAGGAGATAGTGAAACGTCTTGTGTATCTTTGTTATCAAGTTTGAATTGTACTGTTAATAGAACAATACCATTTTTGAAATTTGCAAAGCGCGGAGCTTCAACTGAATTTGGTGTGAATTGAGTAAATTGGTATCCATCTAATGTAACATTAACAGCGCCTAATTCTTGGCTGTTATTAATACTTGATTTCTCTTTTAACATTTTTTTATCGCCCATGTTATTAGCTGTAGCTTTATCTTGGTAGAAAGTTTTATCTGCTGCAACTTTTTCAGAGCCTTGTTTGTTTAAACTTAATGAAAAGTTTCCAGGGCTTCCGATTGGGGCATCAAATTTCCCTTTATTAGCTTGTGCGGTCGGGACATTGACTGAGACTGTTGAGAGACTAGAAATTTTTTCTAAATCATCTTTTCCGAATGGATAAGCGATATAACCAGAAATAGTTTCTCCTGCTTTTACTAAGTAATCATTCGTTGGAGCAAGCTTAGTTGGCAGTTGATCTTCTTTTGGAATTAAATCTCTATAGTTACTATATACTTTCTGTGCACCAGTAAACGATATGTCTAATGCTGGCATATAATAGATATCTTTAGCTGAACTATTTTTTACGCTATAGTTCACAAGAATAACTCCGCCCTCTGTTTGACGGTTAAATGGAATGTTAAAGTCCGTATGTAATCCATTTAATTCAACTAATGTATAACTATTCATTAATACTGAAACATCTTCAGCTTTATAGACTTGTGGTTCCTTATTTTCAAAAAGAACTTTTGTTTTCCCGCCTGTTTCTTTTTCCATGTAGGAAATCAGTTTAGAATAATCGCTGGAGCTAGTAGCGGTATTTTCCGTCTTTTTATCTTCGGTTTTCTTGTCTTCGGATTTTTTTTCTTCAGTTTTCTTTTCTTTCGTTGTATCCGTTTTTTCTGTTTTGTTTTCTTTTTGTTCTTTATTTGTCGTATCGCTTTGACCACAGCCAGTTATTACAAAAGCTGCTACGATTACTACAGAAAATAAAGAAAGTAATTTTTTTGACATGTTTCTTCCCCCTATTTGTTTAAAACTAAATTCTCACATTAGCCCCATGTTTTATTATAAGAAGGCTAGTCAATATTTACCAGCATTTTTTCTAATTATTTCCATTATTTAAATATTATAATATAGTAAAATTGATAGGGATTTGGCATGAAATAGTGACTTTTATTTTTTTATCATTTGAAGTATTACGTCATATTGGTATGATAGAAATAGAGAGATATGGAAAGGAGACAAGGACTCAATATGTGGATGAATTTGTAATGATTAGAAATTAGATAGATGAATTTTTCTCTCATAAGTGAGGGTTTATTTAGCTATCTATAAATCATGCAAGGACTGCATATTTGGCTTGTACATCCCTTTTGTAAGGATAGATACGTATGTAGGGAAATTTATATCTCTTATATAAAATATGCATCCTTTAAAATTGGAGGAGTATATGATGAATCAATTAAAAAATAAAGTAGTGGTTGTTACAGGTGTAAGTCGTTTAGATGGTATAGGCGCAGCGATTTGTAAAGAATTAGCTGAAGCGGGATACGATATATTTTTTACATATTGGACAGCTTACGATAAAGAGATGCCTTGGGGCGTTGATCAAAGTGAACAAATACAATTAAAAGAAGAGTTGCTAAAAAACGGTGTGAAAGTATCGAGTATGGAGTTAGATTTAACTCAGAATGATGCACCGAAAGAGCTTATAAATAAAGTTACTGAACAACTAGGGTACCCTCATATATTAATTAATAATGCAGCGTATTCTACGAATAATGATTTCTCTAATTTGACTGCTGAAGATTTGGATAAGCATTACATGGTAAATGTTCGTGCTACAACATTGTTAAGTAGTCAATTTGCCCGAGGATTTGATAAGAAATCTGGTGGTAGAATTGTGAATATGACTTCGGGGCAATTTCAAGGGCCTATGGCAGGAGAACTTGCGTATGCAACAACGAAGGGAGCTATTGATGCTCTTACTAGTACGTTATCGGCGGAAGTGGCCCATTTAGGAATAACAGTGAATGCAATTAATCCAGGGCCAACTAACACAGGATGGATGAATGAAGAGATAAAGCAAGGATTAAAACCAATGTTTCCTTTTGGCAGAATTGGTGAGCCAAAGGATGCAGCAAGGCTCATTAAGTTTTTAGTAAGTGAAGAAGCAGAATGGATTACGGGGCAAGTTATTCATTCAGAAGGTGGATTCAAAAGATAAAAAGAAGGTATCTCATTTTGGTGAGATACCTTCTTTTTTAATCTTTCTTCAATCTTCGTGCGACACCATTTCCTAAAGACTGTAATCCTTGAACGAGGATAATTAAAATAAACACGGTTGCATACATTACTTCAGGTTCATAGCGTAAATGTCCGAAGCGATATGCTAAGTCCCCTAGCCCGCCAGCACCTACAAGACCAGCCATTGCTGTTGCGCCAATTAAGCCGATCGTTGCAATTGTTAATCCAAGTACAAGGGAGGGACGCGCTTCTTTCACCATGACATGCCAAATGATTTTTATAGTAGAGACTCCCATTGCTTGATATGCTTCAATAACACCACGGTCTACTTCTAATAAAGCCGTTTCCATTAAACGTGCAATATAAGGAGCTGTAAATACGACAAGTGGTACAATCACACCTTGCACACCAATAGAGGTCCCCATTAGAAACTTTGTAAAAGGTAAAATGAAGAATAATAGAATGATAAATGGAAGAGAACGAATGATGTTAATAATTGTATTTAGAATAGGGTAGATGATTTTATTTTCGCGCTGTCCACCAGGTCTTGTTAAAACAAGTGTGACGCCAAGTGGTAACGCAATAAGGATAGAAATTAACAGCGAAATAGATGTCATTTGAAATGTTTGAATGGTTGCTTCCCATATGACTTTACCCCATTCATCCAAAAAGGACTTGTTTCCCATAGTCTGTTCTACCTCCTTCTACGATGATTCCTTGTTCTTGTAAAAACGATAAAGCACAGTGAATTTCATTTTGTTCACCTTGCATATGAACGACAAGTTTCCCGTATGCCTCGTTTTTTAATTGTGTAATATTACCGGATAAAATATTCGGATATACTTGGAAACGTTTTGTGGCAACAGCTAAAGCAGGTTCCCCTGAAGTAGTGCCAATAAATGAAAGGGTTACGATTTCCCCGGTACTTTGTAGCTCTTTTTGTACCTCTTCTGGAATTTTCGCTGCAAAGGCACTATTTACAAATTTCTTTGTTGTTACATGTTGTGGGTTTGTGAAAATATCCTTCACAGTCCCGCTTTCGACTACAGCCCCTTGTTCCATAACAGCAACCTGGTCGCATATACGCTGGATAACATTCATTTCATGTGTAATGAGTAAAATCGTAATTCCGATTTCTTCGTTGATTTTTAATAACAAATCAAGAATAGAATCAGTTGTTTCTGGATCTAAAGCACTTGTCGCTTCATCACTTAATAACACTTCCGGTTCATGTGATAGTGCACGAGCGATGGCCACACGTTGTTTCTGACCACCAGAAAGCTCACTTGGATAGGCGTCTTTTCGATTAAAAAGATCGACAATACGTAAATACTTTTCCACCCTTTTTTCAATTTCTACTTTTGAAATGCCAGCAAGGCGTAAAGGTAGTGCGATATTTTCATAGACGGTAACGGTTTTAAGTAAATTGAACCCTTGAAAAATCATTCCGATTTTTTGTCGCGCTTTTGCTAGTTTTTTTGTCGACAGTGTTGTTAAGTCTTGCTCGTTTACAATGATGTTTCCTGTCGTTGGTTTTTCTAATAAATTTACACAGCGAATTAATGTGCTTTTACCAGCGCCGCTATATCCAATGATTCCAAATACCTCACCTTTTTTTACTTGAAGGGAAGTAGGTTTAAGAGCTTCCACATTCCCTTTTTTTGTTGTAAATACTTTGGATACATTTTTCAATTCAATCATTATCCTCAGCTCCTACCAAGACGGTAAAACAGAACCATCAAATTTTTTCTCGATAAATTCTTTTACTTCTTTAGATTGATAAGCCTTCTTTAATTTATTTACAATAGCATCATCTTTATTTTCAGTACGAACAACGACCCAGTTCACATATGGTGAATCTTTTCCTTCACGGAAAATAGAATCTTTCGCAGGGCTTAATTTTGCACCTAATGCAAAGTTTGTATTAATTGCAGCTGCTTTCACTTCACTTAGTTGTGTTGGCAATTGAGATGCCTCTAATTCAACGATTTTTAATTTTTTTGGATTTTCAATTACATCTTTTGCAGTCGCTTTTTCTGTAGCTTTTGGATCCACTTTTAAAACCCCTGCTTTTTCAAATAGCTTTAAAGCGCGAAGTTCATTCGTTGGGTCATTTGGTACAGCAATTGCATCGCCCTCTTTTAAGTCTTTTACATCTTTTATATCTTTAGAATATACGCCCATAGGGAATGTTACAGTTGAAAATACTTCAGTTAATTTCATATTGCGTTCAGATTTAAATACGTCTAAATATGATTTCGTTTGATAGCTATTTACATCGAGACTTTTTTCATCTAAAGATACGTTTGGTGCTACATAATCATTAAATACTTTTATATCGATTTCGAGTCCGTCTCTCGCTGCCACTTCTTTTACCTTTTCAAAAATTTGTTCATGCGGTCCACCTGTTACGCCGACAGTAATCTTTTTCTCATCTAACGCTTTTACCTCTTTATCTGAACCCCCGCTACATGCGCCTAATAATAGTACCGCCCCACTTACAATACTCAATAATACCTTTTTCATCTATAATTCCCCCTTAATATACGTTTCAAAATAAAAAGCACCTCTCAAAATAAGAGAGGTGCCGAATAGACAAAATAGGTTCCTCTCTTATCTTCCAAAACGAAAACTCGTTTTGCAGGAATTAGCACCTTAGCTTATACGTCATAAGCTCGGTTGCCGGGCATCATCGGGCCAGTCCCTCCGCCACTCTTGATAAGAGTATGTGTATGTAGTTTTTTAATATGGTACTAATAGTAAATCTTACAAAAAGAATTGTCAACGTTATTTTCTGAATATATTTTATTTTAAGATAATCGAGACATTCCCTTTTTTATGCCCTTTTTCTACATATATATGAGCTTCAGCAATTTCTTCTAATCGGTAAGTTCTATCAATAACGGGTTTTAAATTTTCTGTTTCAGTTAGTTTTTTTAGTAGAAACATATCTTCTTTACTGACCTTTGCCATCATGCCATTAACAGAGACATATACACCAGTAGGCGTTAATGCTTTTTTTCCAAGGGATCTTTTATGTTTTCCAACAGCATCAAATATAATATCATAGTATTCCCCCTGCTTAGTAAAATCTTCTTTTGTATAATCAATTACTTTATCAGCTCCTAAAGATTGCACTAGTTCAAAATTTGAATGACTACAAACAGCTGTAACGATTGCGCCGAAATATTTAGCAAGTTGTACGGCAGCTGTTCCTACTGATCCAGATGCACCATATATTAGCACTTGTTGCCCCCTTTTTATACGGGCCTTTCTTAGGAAGTGTAGTGCCGAAGTTCCGCCAAAGGGAATAACTGCTGCTTCCTCATACGTCACATTGGTAGGCTTTAATGTTATTAATCCACTTTCATGTACACATGTATATTCTGCATAACCACCGACATTAAGCTCTGTTAATGCAAAAATTTGATCTCCTTTTTTAAATTGAGTTACATCTGTTCCTATTTCTTCGATTTCACCGGATAACTCTACACCGAGTATAGGCTTTCTCGGTTTTCTAAGTCCTAATACAAGTCGCATAGGAATCCAAAATAAGAGAGGGCTATTAAATCCGCGTATTCTACAATCTCCAGTCGATACACTTGTTGCGTGAATTTTAACTAATACTTCATTCTTTTTAGGGATAGGTTTCTCTGCATCTTGAAGTTTGAGAACATTGGGTGGTCCATACTTTGTGCAAATTATTGCTTTCATAATGACCTCCTGAAATGAGTTGTTGTTATTTACATCATATTTAGCTAATTCTTTAAAAATGTTGCTATGAGAGGAATAAAGTTAAATAGGGAGATTAAAAATTATATAGATTTCAGAGGGAAACAGATGATATCCTTTTGGAAAGGAGGGGTAATTATGAAAAAACTTATTTTAACTTCTAGTTTAGTCCTTGCAATCAGTCTAGGGGTAGGGTGTAGTAATGAGAAAACAGCAAAGACGGATGAGCTGAAAAAAGAATCAGTTCAAAAAGAAAAGGAATTAACGGCGAAGGATGTTTTCAAGAAAACGAACGAAGCTTTTAAAAATGAAGAACATGTAACGATGACATATGGTGTAGGGGTAAAAGCTGAGGGAACAGAGATGGATATATTAAAGGCTAAGATGCAATTAGAGCCAAAGACAAAGAATTCTCGTTCTGAAATGAATATTTCCGGTACAGATGTTGTAGTGTATACTGTGGATGGTAAAGTTGCTGGTGAGGTAAAAAACCCTAATACAGGAGAAGTTATAACCGTACCAGAGGAGCAATTAAACGCTGGTGGAATGAAAGCGACTCAAGATATTATAGATAAGTTAGAAGTACCGGAAGTAGTTTTAGATAAAATGAAGATGGAGAAAAGCGGAGATAAATATAAACTGAAATTTACATTAAAAGGGCAAGAAACAGAAAGTATGTTAACTAGCATGGATGAAACGCAGAAGAAAATGTTACAAGCACAAAATGCGAAGATAGAAGAAGTGGATGCAGAATATATCATTACAAAAGATTTTAAATATGAATCAGCAAAGATAGACATGATTATGAGTAGTAACGGCAAGGATAAAGCACACATTATTACGAACGCAAAATATACGTCGTACGAAAAGTTTGACCCAATACAATTACCAGCAGCAAAGTAACAGTTTTGATGAGGAGGGACCTAAAATAAGGTCCCTCTTTTTTGTATTCTTTATTCATAGGAAAATAGGTACAATATAAAGAGGAAAAGATGTAGAAGAGGAGAGTGTCATTTGAAAAAAGGAAAGATAGCGGTGGTCATTGTAGCATATACAGTGTTGCTTGCAACGTCTGTACATACATATAAAAAACAACTTAATCATCCTATTATGAGTGATGTAGGCAAATTGCTTCCGACAAAAATAAAACGTGTTGAAAGTGCTACAGATGAGCACTCGTTAATACAATTATTGCGAGATGCAAATGTTTCAGGAGAGAAGATTTCTATTGCTGGTATGCAACATAGTCAAGGCGGTCAGACATATTATGCACATGGTACGATGCTTGATATGAAAGGGTATAATAAAATATTAGAATTTAACCCAGAGAAGAAGGAAATTACAGTTCAAAGCGGTGTCACGTGGAATGATATTCAGAAGAAAGTAAATCCATATGGACTGGCCGTTCAAGTAATGCAGTCTCAAAATATTTTTACAGTTGGCGGTTCATTAAGTGTGAATGTACATGGTCGTGATATTCGTCATGAAGCATTGATTGATACAGTCGAATCATTTCGATTATTAATGGCAGATGGCACCGTACGTAATGTAAGTAGAGAAGAGAATGCGGATTTATTTCCTTATGTCATTGGCGGTTATGGGTTATTTGGTGTTATTTTAGATGTGACTTTAAAGTTAACAGAAGATGAATTATATGAAATGCATACGAAAATGCTAGATTATAAAGAATACACGTCTTATTTCAAAGAGAAAGTGAAAAAAGATGAAAATGTTCGTATGCACTTAGCTCGTATTTCTGTTGCTCCAAACTCATTTTTAAAAGAGATGTATGTAACAGATTATACATTGGCACAAAATCAAAATATGAGGGAAGAGTATAGTGAGTTAAAAGAAGAAACTATTATAGCTGCGCCGAAATTTTTACTTGGATTATCACGCTATAGTGATTGGGGAAAGAATACATTTTGGGATATACAAAGAAGTTATTTTGAGCGTACAGATGGAAAGTATGAGACGCGAAATAATGTTATGAGATCCGATAGTGCCTTTATGGAATATGAAAATCCGAATAGGACAGAGGTGTTACAAGAATACTTTGTGCCTATAGATTCTTTCACGGAATACATAGATGATTTACGTAACGTATTAAATGAGGAAGAGTTTAATTTGCTCAATATTACGATTCGTTATGTGGAAAAGAACGAAAATGCAGTTTTATCTTATGCGAAAGATGATATGTTTGCACTGGTCCTTTTAATTAACCAGGGGCGTTCTGAAAATGAGATAAAGAAAACAGAGGGTGTTATTCAAAAAATGATTGATGTTACGTTAAATCATAACGGTAGTTATTATTTGCCGTATTATCCTTATCCAACGAAAGAGCAGTTAAAGAAAGCATATCCTCGTATAGAAGAATTTCTTGGAAAGAAAAAAGAAACGGATCCAAAAGAGAGATTTGTGAATTTATTTTATAGGGAGTATACGAAATGACATATAGAAGATTTGTAGCATCACAAAGCATTATTATGATGGCGGGAAGTATGGTGTTTCCCTTTTATATACTATTGCTTCGAAACGTTGGGAATAGCTTCTCACAATTTGGCTGGGCATATGGTTTGTTCGCTTTAACTTCAGCACTTGTATACCCGTTAGTAGGAAAGCTGTCTGATAGAGTAGGCGATCAAAAATTATTAATTATATATGCCTGGTCCATGGCAATATTAATGCTTTGTTTTCCTATTGCCACGGAAGTCTGGCATGTGTATATTCTTCAAATTGTAATGGGAGTTTTAGGGGCTGTGCAACGTAATACAGAGAAGACGTCGTTAGCACGAAAGGTTGTGCAGGAAAATGCCGGTTATGAGATTGGGAAATACCATGTATGGACATCGATTGGTGGAGCAGTAGCGATTATCGCAACAGGATATTTAGTAGATTTCTTTACGATTGGTACGATTTTTTACATTGCATCAATCTTATATGTAGCGAGCGGAATTGTATTAAGCAGTAAAAAAATATGACCATTCCCATTTTTACCTGAATAACCTTTATTTGTTATACTAAAGGGGAAGACAAAAGAAAAGGGGACATTGCCTTTGATAAAATTTTTAGTTTTAGCTATTCTCACTTTGTTTTTGATTCCATGGACAAGAAGCGGTAGTAGAATTCGAGCAGTGGATAAGAAAGGGGATGAGAAGGTTGTAAAGGGTAAGAAATCATCAATTTTAGTTATTCCTGTTTTATTTTGGATAGGGATTGCAATCTATGAATATCTTTGGCTAATTGATGATAGAGTAGATTCGATTCTTACTCATTATGCTGTTGCAGTAGCGATATTAATTGGGCTTGTTTTATTTTCACAAGATAAGGTAGGGAAATTGGAAGGCACGTTAAAGGGACTTCTAATGTTTATTTTACTCGCAAGTTACGGCTATTTTGGTTATGTGCATGATATAGTAATCACGCAAAAGAAATATGATTCTGTTGTGAAGGTAGAGAAAGATATTTCAGAACCATTTACTGAAAATGACCAGCCGTTTACAGTGCCGCCAAAGACAGCGGAGAATAAGATGAAAAAAGTATTTGGAGATATTCCGAAAGTAGCTTATTTTGAACTAGGGGAATTAACTCCGCAAATGGTAAATGGCGAAGCTTTATATGTAGCACCGATTGAAGTTTCAGGATTTTTTAAAGCACGTAAAGCTGAGACAATTCCAGGCTACGTAACGATGTCAGGTACAAACCCTGATGCGGAAGCGAAACTGCACCTCGGTTATAAAATGAAATACGTGCCAAGCATGTTTTTCGGAAATAATTTAGAACGTGTTGTACGAAAAGCAGAACCAAATTTAATCTTTAAAGGGAAACCGAAATTCGAAGTTGATGATAAAGGGAAACCGTATTATACAATGACGTATGGTGAATTTATTTCAGGAAGATCTGGATTTGAGGTAGAGGGCGTTGTAGTAGTAGATGCACAAACAGGTGAAGTGAAAAGATACGATAAAGGAAAGGCGCCTAAATTTGTTGATGGCGTATTAAATCACGAGACCGCATCTACATTAAATACGTATTTTGGTAAATATATTCACGGATTTTGGAATACAAAATTCTCGCAAACTGATATGAAGATCCCGACTGAGTGGGGAACGAAAGAAGGAGTTACACCAATCTTCGGTAAGGATGGAACTCTATATTACTTTACTGATTTCACCTCTCCGAAAGAAGGAGTAGATTCTGCGTTAGGTTACTCGCTTATTGATGCGCGTACAGGTAAGTTGTATTACTATAACGGAAAAGAAGTAAAGGGAATTATGGATGGTTCAGCTGCTTCGGAAGTAGTGGATAACTCCTTTAAGAGAGAAAAGTGGCATGGGACAATGCCGGTTATTTATAACGTGTATGGCAAACCTTCTTGGATTGTACCAGTTATTGATGACGGAGGATTAGTACGTGCTCATACGGTTATCTATGCTTCTAATGCGAAAATATTTGCAACAGGTTCGACGCAAAAAGAAGCGCTTGAGAATTATAAAAATGCGCTGAGCGGAAGTGGAGATTCATTTAGACCGACTTCAAGTGGTAAAGAGGCACAAAAAGAAGGCGTTGTACAACGTGTATATAAAGAAAAATCAGGTGAAAATACAATTGTTTATGTACTGTTAGAGAACGAACAAAAAGTATTTATGATACCTGCGAAAAAGTTCCCATATGCTATGTTTACAGAAGTGGGAGATCAAATTCAAATCACATATTTAGATACAGGAGAGGCGATGTCTTCAGTATCTAAATTTACAAATAGTAATTTGAACAAGTAAAGCGATAGAGATTCTATCGCTTTTTTTTTTACAGAATTAAACAGGAAAATGCACTATACTTGACGTATGTTTATGTTGTAACTATAATTGTTACGATTTAGTATGTGTAGGAAAGGGTGAATGGAAAAAGTGAATGAGGTTAATCAGGAAATATATAAGCCTGTAAAGACAAACAGGTTATGGATGATTCTTGTACTAGGGACACTTACGGCAATTGGGCCGTTATCTATTGATATGTATTTGCCTTCGTTACCGAAATTAACGGATGATTTACAAACAGGTGCATCCCTTGCACAGCTTACATTGACAGCTTGTTTGCTGGGGCTTTCAGTAGGACAATTATTTATTGGTTCAATTAGTGATATTTACGGAAGGCGCAAACCTCTTATTATTGCTCTTATTGTTTATGTTGCATCTTCATTACTTTGTGCTGTTGCGCCATCTATTTGGACTTTAGTGTTATTGCGCTTCTTACAAGGAGCTTCAGGATCAGCCGGGATTGTTATATCACGTGCAATGGTACGTGATATGTACTCAGGTTCTGAAATGACGAAGTTCTTCTCACTGCTCATGTTAGTAAATGGAGCAGCACCTATTTTGGCGCCGATTATTGGGGGGCAATTATTGCAGTTCACAACATGGCGCGGTGTATTCATCGTTCTTGGAGCAATTAGTGTATTCATGTTAATATCAGCTACTTTCGTATTACGTGAAACATTACCTCCTGAAGAAAGAGAAACAGGCGGTTTGTCAGGGACATTGGCGACATATGGGAAACTCCTAAAAGATCGTTTGTTTATGGGATATGCATTGTCACAAGGATTAGTAACAGCGGCAATGTTTGCTTACATTTCGGGATCACCATTTGTATTGCAAAATATATACGGAGCATCACCACAGCAATTTAGTTTATTCTTTGCGATTAACGGTATCGGTATTATTATTGCTAGTCAGGTAACGGGTCGTTTAGCGGGGAAAGTGAATGAGAAGACATTATTTGTTGCTGGTATTATTATTGCAGCTGTTGGTGGCTTATCTTTACTACTGACAATCGTACTGGGAATAGGTTTAATTGGTGTTTTATGTTCATTATTCCTTGTTGTATCAAGTGTCGGGGTTGTATCAACAACGGGGTTCTCGTTAGCGATGAGAAATCAGAAACAAGCTGCAGGAACAGCATCAGCTTTATTAGGTTTATTACAGTTCATTTCAGGAGCACTTGTTGCGCCGTTAGTAGGTATTGGTGGAAGCAATACTGCATTACCGATGGGGATTGTGATAGCTCTTTGTGAAATTGGTGCTGTGTTATGTTATCTCTTTATGGCCAGAAGAAGTGAGAAGCAGTTTGAACTGCAACAAAGACAAAATTTAGAGGCTTAACAAAAAAGAACTGATTCAAAGGGAATATTTGAATCAGTTCTTTTTTTCATTTCTTTGAAATACCTCATACATATTATTCATGATCGTATCATATAAAACAGCAAGTTTATCCCACACCCAGCGATTACTATCGACTTCTTTTTCACCGCAGTCGATAATATCGGTGTGATCGGTAATTTTATACGCTTTTTTAACGATAATAGGAGCAATCTTCGGTATGCGTGGGATTTCTTTTAAGATATCTGCAAAGTTTCCAATGTAGATGTGACCGATGATTTCGATTGTTAATGATTTATCCGATATATTTAGCACAGTATAAAATTGATTTGTATGTTGTTGTTTTAAATATTGGGCTAACTTAAATGGAGCATGCTTCTTTTTTAATACGCGGCGAAGGCTCTCTGTATTTTCAATATGAAGTGACTTTTCGCGAATGAGGACACGAATATCTTCTCCCATAAAAGGCATTGTTTTGTACATAGATGATTCTCCTTAAAAACTTACATATGCTTGCTTTATGCATATGTAAGTCTAGCATGGTTTGTTCTTTATGTGTGCTTACAGTTTTGTAAGGTGAGGTAGTAAAGCAGTGCAAAAGTTATTTGTATAAAGTGACGATACTGTGACAAACATGTTGGTATATATATTACGATGTCGTCTTAAGTGTAAAAAGTAGGGTGTTCTCGGTATAATAACAAGTGGAGATAAAAGAAACTATAATGAGTAGTAGCTGTAGATAAAAGGAGAATTCGAGATGAAGAAGGTTTTGGGTATTGCTGTAATGGGAAGTATGATCCTTCTAGCAGGATGTAATGGAAGTAAAGATACGAAAGAACCGAAAGAAAAGGTAGAGCAGTCTACTGAGCAAACGGAAGAGATGAAAGAATACCGTGCAGTACATGAAAAATATGATTTGAAAATGAATAAAGAAATTAATAAAGCACTGCAGTTATTTGAAGTTGCAAAAGAAAAGGGCGGTAAGGAAATAACAAATGCTGCATATAAAGAAGATGTGCAGAAGGTAACAACGAGCATGTTAGAAGATATTGATCATATACGTAAAGAAATTCGTGTTCCGAAGTCGAAAGAGCAAGAACATGAGGTATATATTGGTTTCTTGAATGAATCGGAACAAGCGATGAAAAAATTACAGAAGCTGGCTAAAGAAGAAGATTCATCGTTGATTCGTGATATAGAAATTAATTTTGCAACAGCATCGACATACTATAAACGTTTTCAAGCAGAAACGAAAAAATAACCTTGCCTGTGCAAGGTTATTTTTTCTTCTTACCATCGCCGTCTTCATCCTCGGATACTAATATCTTCTGTTCTTCGTGAAATTCGGAAATAGTTTGCCCGGTAATATTATCGAAAGGGGTATAAAAAAAGGTGATACTTTTCTTTTTGATGAAGAGTTTGTAGAAGCCGATGATGACAAGTATAACGATTGTTAATGGTAATCCTATAGTAGCTAGAAGTAAGGGGTCCATCTTATAACTCCTTTCATATCATTTTTTTTATTATAAGCGAAATAAGACATAGATAAATAAAAGTGTTAAAAACTGATTTTTCTAAATATATCCAATTTGATTGACTTTTCATTTTTTCAGAATTATAATTCGGAATATACAATTTGAACCAAATAATAATATAGCAATTTACTTATCCAGAGAGGTAGAGGGACTGGCCCTATGACACCTCAGCAGCGGGTTCTGTAATAGGAACACCGTGCTAATTCCAGCAAGCAAGTCTTGAAAGATAAGTGATGGGCCTTTGTTTATTAAGCCTTGATCTTATTTTTTAAGATCAAGGCTTTTTGTATTCTAAAAAGAGAAAAGGGAGTAATTGAAAAAGTACGTTCATAAAACAAAGTAAATATATGTGTTTAGGAGGTTATTAGAGTGTATGTAATTAAAAAATTATCGGTTATGGTGTTCACACTATGGGTTATTACGACAGTGACATTTCTAATTATGCATATTATTCCGGGAGATCCATTTTCATCAGATGCAAAAATCTTTCCTGAAGAAGTGATCCAAAACATGAGAGCGAAGTATCATCTTGATGAACCGTTATGGAATCAATATGTTGCTTATTTAGACGGTGTAGTTCATTTTGATTTTGGTGAATCCGTTCAGTCGACAGGACAAGGTGTATCAGAAATTATAACGACAGGATTTGGTCCATCAGCAATTATCGGTCTACAAGCACTTATTATTTCATTGTTAGTCGGAATTGCTGCAGGTACATTTGCTGCCCTGTATCATGGCAAAGTAATTGATTATAGTGTGAGCTTACTTGCAATTCTCGGTATTTCTATTCCAAGTTTTATTTTAGCACCACTATTCATACAAGTATTTGCTATCCAATTTGAATTATTACCAGTGGCTTCTTGGGGAACATTCGAACATACAATATTACCGTCTTTCGCATTGGCACTAGGACCAATTGCAGTGATTACAAGATTTGTTCGTTCTAATATGATTGAAGTTTTGCAGAGTGATTATATTAAGCTGGCGAGAGCGAAAGGTATACCAATTAAAAAAATCATTATAAGGCACGCTCTTCGGAATGCAATTGTTCCGGTACTTACATTTGTTGGACCATTAATGGCTGGACTGTTAACAGGGACTTTCGTTATTGAAAAAATATTTTCCATTCCTGGTTTAGGAAAATATTTCGTAGATAGTATTTTTAATCGAGATTATCCGGTAATTATGGGAACAACCATTTTCTATAGTGCGCTATTGATTGTATGTATTTTTATTACAGATATCATTCATCGTATTGTTGATCCGCGCATTCGTTCTATTACGTAAGGAGGGGGGAATATTTAAATGGGAGCTTATGAAATTAATAAACAGTTATTAACGAATGAAGAGAAAAAAGAATTAACGATAAATAAAGATCAGCAAACGATTAGCCGAAAAAAGGAAGTACTGCGTAAGTTTGTATCGAATCCAATCGCAGTTTTAGGGTCAGTGACGTTATTACTAATTATTGCATTCTCTCTTATTGGTGAAAGTTTAACGCCATTTACTGCGAGTGAGCAAGTAAAAGAGGCAACAAACTTACCGCCTAGTAGTGAACATTGGTTCGGAACAGATGATTTAGGTAGAGACATATGGGCACGTACATGGGCTGGCGGGAAAATTTCGCTAACAGTTGGATTGATAGCAGCAGTTCTTGATATAGGGCTAGGTGTACTGATCGGTGGATTTAGTGGATATGTGAGAGGGCGCAATCGCCTTGGAACGTTAATTGATGAGTGGATTATAAGAGGGATTGAAGTATTATATGGTATCCCATATTTGTTAATTGTTATTTTACTATTAATCGTTATGAAACCAGGTCTTTTTACCATCATTATCGCACTTGCATTAACAGGGTGGATTGGAATGGCTCGTCTCATTCGAGCTCAAGTCTTGTCTTTAAAACAAAGAGAGTTTGTTATTGCAGCGGAGCGACTAGGTACATCGCATATGAAAATTATATATGGACATTTAATTCCGAACTTAACAGGCATTATTATCGTGAATTTGTCATTTACAATTCCAGCAGCTATTTTCTCAGAATCATTTTTAAGTTTTATTGGCCTTGGAGTGCAATCACCAGCAGCGAGTTGGGGAACGATGACGAACGATGCACTTGGGACATTACTAAGCGGGGAATGGTGGCAGCTATTCTTCCCGGCAATCATGATTGCACTCATCATGTTCGCATTTAATGCAATTGGTGATGGTTTGCAAGATGCAATTGATCCGAAAATCGTAAAACGGAATCGAAAGGAGAAAAAACATGGGACAGCTCTTATCTTTAGAAAACGTAACGTTAGCCGTTGAAAAAGAGAACAGTAAGCAAGCAATTGTGAAGCATGTTTCCTTTACTATTAACGAGGGTGAAATAGTTGCACTTGTAGGAGAAAGTGGTTCAGGAAAAAGTGTTACAGCACAATCCATTATCGGCTTAAATCAAGAAGCAATTCACATTGATGATGGAAATGTATCTTTCCAATCAAAGGAATTAACGAATTTAAAGGAATTAGAATGGAATCAAATTCGTGGGAAAGATATTTCTTTTATCTTTCAAGACCCACTTTCATCTTTAAATCCGACGATGAAGGTGGGAAGGCAAATTACAGAGGTGATTTTGCAACACGAAAAGAAATCGAAAAAAGAGGCAAAAAAAATTGCAATTAACTTATTAAATGATTTAGGGATACATGAAGCAGAGAAACGATTTGAACAGTACCCACATCAATTAAGTGGCGGTATGAGGCAGCGTATTTGTTTAGCAATTGCGTTTGCTTGTCATCCAAAGCTTGTTATTGCAGACGAGCCAACAACAGCGTTAGATGTAACGATTCAGAAACAAATTATGGGGCTATTAAAAGAAAGAAAAGAAAAACAAAATACAAGTATTTTATTAATTACACATGATTTGGCACTTGTACGTGAAGTAGCTGACCGAGTAGTTGTCATGTACGGAGGGCGTGTCGTTGAAAAAGGAACGATACGGGAAGTAATAGGTTCTCCTAAACATCCATATACGAAAAGTTTATTACAAGCAATTCCGAATATGGATGATACCGAAAAAGTATTACGTGCAATCGAAGGAACGACACCTTCCATTGAGACGTTAAATAGCTTTGGTTGTCCTTTTGTAAATCGTTGCCCGGTAGCAATAAAAGAATGTATTTATCGTTTTCCAGAGAGAACAACATATTCTGGGGAGCATAGCTCACATTGCTGGCAGCATGTTCTTGAGCATAACGAAGCGAAATCAAAAGAGAAGGTGAATGCCTCATGACGACAGATTTAATTACCGTAAAGCAAGTAACGAAAACATATGGAAGTAAAAATAAAGAAATCGCAGCGTTAAAAGATATATCACTTTCTATTCCGAAAGGAACAACGCTTGGCATTATTGGAGAAAGTGGTTCTGGAAAAACAACACTCGGTAAGCTCATAGCTGGGATTGAGAGACCAACGTCTGGTGAAATTGAATATAACGATCAAGTTGTTCACAAGTTAAAGGCGGCTCATAAGCGTGATTTCTTACAGAAAGTACAGTTCATTTTTCAAGATTCCACAGCTGCATTAAATCCGCGCTGGAAAGTACGCGATAGCGTAACGGAAGGATATATTTCATTCGGACTCGGTGATAAAGGATTGAAAGATAAAGTCGCAGGTGATGCGCTAGAGCGTGTTGGATTAGATAGACGATATATTGATCGCTATCCACACGAATTTAGCGGAGGACAACGTCAACGTATCGCTATTGCAAGAGCGTTATTATGTGAGCCAGAAGTATTAATCCTTGATGAACCAATTTCAGCATTAGATGTTTCACTTCAAATTCAAATTGTACATTTGTTGCAAAAGATTCAAAAGGAACAAGGCTATACATATTTATTTATCGCGCATGATTTGCCGATGGTTCACTATTTATGTGAAAAAGTGGCTGTCTTATATAAAGGAGAACTTGTTGAATTTGGAAATACGGATGAAGTATTCCGTAATCCACAACATTCTTATACAAAAACATTATTAGCATCAACACCAAAAATTTCAGGTTAAAGGGGAATGTAGGATGAAGAAGTTTTTACTGTTTGTCATTATGACTGTTTTAGCAATTACTTCTGTCGCTTGTGGTAAGAAAGAAACGCAAAAGGCAAGTGCTGGTAAGGGAGAAGGCAATCGATTAGTAACGAATATTGGTAGCGATCCATATACGCTTGATTCTGCTATTGCGACAGATAGTACTTCAGGTTATGTAATTGGACATTTATTCTCAAGCTTATATACGCAAGATAGTGATGGGAAATATCAAAATGAATTAGCAGAGAAGGAAGAAGTAAATGCTGATGGAACTGAGTATACAATTCATTTAAAGAAAGATATTAAATGGTCAGATGGTTCTGCTATTACAGCAAATGATTTTGAATTTGCATGGAAGCGATTATTAAATCCGAAAACGGGTTCTATGAATGCGACAGAAATGTATTTTATTAAAGGGGCAGAGGCATACAATACCGGAAAAGGTGAAGAAGGACAAGTTGGCATTCAAGTCATTGATCCTCAAACATTAAAGGTAACACTTGAACACCCAGTGTCTTCCATTAAACAAAAATTAGCAAGCTCATTATTCATTCCATTATCTAAAAAATCAATTGATGATAATAATAAATTAAAAACAGATCCAAAAGAGTTAATTACGAACGGACCATTCACGTTAAAAGAATGGAAGCATAATCAGGCTATTACAGTACAAAAAAATAAAGAATACTATGATAAAAAGGTAACATTAAAAGAAATTGAGTTTCGTATTATTCCAGATTCTAAAACAGCGTACCAATTATACAAATCAAAAGAATTAGATTTACTAAGTGGTTTACCACAAGAAATGATTGAGAAAGAAAAAGGAAATAAAGAATATAAGCGTGTTGCGGGATTCTCATCTTATATTTATTCGTTTAACGTAGAAAAAGAGCCATTCACAAATGCGAAAGTACGTAAAGCATTCTCATTAGCTGTTGATCGTAAGTTTATCGTTGAAAAACTGTATAAAAACAATGCACAAGAAGCAAATGCATTCGTTCCAGAAGGAGCAAAAACACAAAGTGGCCGTGATTTCCGTAAAGAAAAAGGTGGTTACGTTAAATTTGATCCAGCAGAAGCGAAAAAATTACTAGAAGAAGGTATGAAAGAACAAGGCTGGTCTACATTACCTGAAGTAACATTAAAATTCACTACAGATACACAACATAAAAAAGTAGCAGAAGCAATGCAAGAAATGTTTAAGAAAAATCTTGGCGTAGATATTAAATTAGAAAATAAAGAGTGGAAGAGTTACATCGACACATATAAGCAAAGTGATTTCCAATTAGCTTATATGGGATGGGGCGGTTCTCTATTAGATCCAATTACTAAATTAGATTTATATGCAGGTGATGGTCCAAACAACTATGCAAAATGGCATAATAAAGAATTTGATGCTTTAGTGAAAGAAGCAGAAGTTGAACAAGATGAAGATAAGCGCTTTGACTTACTGCATAAAGCAGAAGATATTATGTTTACAGATTCACCATTAATTCCGGTTATATTCCCTTCTGATTCCTATTTACAAAAAGAAACAGTATCTGGACTTCAATATTATGTTGGATCTAAGCCGGATTTAAGATATGCAAAAATAAAGAAGTAGGCAACCGCCTACTTCTTTATTTTATTTCTCTTTTATATTCTTTTTTCGTTCCATCAGAGAAGACAACTTCTAACTCAAATTTTTGATAGTCTTTATCAAGTTTGAACACGTTTAAGACTTGATCGATTACTTCTTGGTCAGGAGTATCTTTATCAAATTTTAATTCTTGTAGAAGTGGGCTTAGTTTTGTGATAGCTTCGTCTCCTGTTAAATTTACATTTGCTTTATGATCTTCAATTTTTGCTTCCATTTTCTTATCAGCTGCTATATTTTTATAATCAGCTTCGTAGTCTTTCTTCGTATCTTGATAGTCTGCATCTAAACTAAATTCATTAAAGTTAAGTTTTAAGTCTACAGGAGTCTCATTTTTTGCTTCTTCAGTCGTTTTCTTATTCGAAGTTGTATCTTCTTTTGCAGGAGCCTTACATCCTGTTAATGCAGGTACTAGCATAAGAGCTAATAAAACTGATAGTAAAATTCTCATTATAAATTCCTCCTTATGTAAATTCGTTCTATACAAGTTTTTCCCAAAAACATGTAATTATGTATGTGTTGAAAATAAATTATTATCCTGTAGTCACAAGACTAATCCGCAATTTAAATCAAAAATAATTTGTATGTATATGGTAAATTGAAGTTGTGAGGGGGGACTAAAATGCATGAAGAATATAAAGAGATAATAAAAGAAGCAATTGAATATATAGAGGATCATTTACATGAGGAGCTTACAACAGAAAGAGTAGCGTCTCACAGTGCAGTATCGATGTATCATTTCCATCGTATTTTTCAAAGATATATCGGGATGAGTGTAACGGATTATATTCGAAAGAGAAGATTAACTCATGCTGCACAGGTTTTAGTGTCAACTGAGAGAGCTGTTATTGATATTGCAATGCAATATGGTTTTTCCTCACAAGAGGCATTTACGAGAGCTTTTAAAAGAATGTTTCAATTGCCACCAAATAAATATCGAAAGTACTTTCAGTCATTTTATATAGAAAGAGAGGGTGTTTCAATGCAAAAAGGTATACCGAAAGGATGGATCTTAAGTGGGAGTCATCCTGCTGAATATGAGATGGGTTTAGATTATGAAGTTGTCCATCAAGGAAAAGTATCTGCATACATAAAAGCAAAAGAGAATGTTACGCACGGAGGATTTTCAACATTAATGCAAATGTTCCGAGCGGATAAGTATGTAGGAAAGAGGTTACGTTTTACAGCATTTGTTAAGAGTGAGAATGTAAAAGATTGGGCAGGATTGTGGATGCGAGTAGACGGAAAAGATACTGAACCACTTGCTATGGATAACATGCAAAATCGCCCCATTAAAAATACGAATAACTGGCAATCATACTCGGTTGTATTAGATATAAAAGAAGAAGCGCTTGGTATCGCATTTGGTGTTTTATTATCAGGAGAAGGTTGTGTGTGGCTAGATAGTATACGATTTGATGAAGTGGATGAAAAAATTCCTTCAACAGATTTGGCTGAAAACTTTTATGAAACACTTTTAGAAGAGCCGGTAAATCTGCAATTTGAAGAGATAGAAAAGTAAGGAGAAAAGATATGTTCAAATATGTAAAATTAATAAGCATTAGTTTAGTAGTGTCGTCTTGTATTATGGGGATTAACTATTTGATTAGCTATCTTTGGTCAGGGCATATACCTTCTTTGACGTGGAGGACATATTTGATGTTTTTGTTTATATTTATGATGAGTTTTAGTTCAATGCAAAAAGAAGGGGAAGAGGATTATTGACAATAGTCTTCTTTGCCTTTCTTTCATTAACACAAATGTTTCTAACTGTGTTTGGAAACGCAGGTATGATTTTTAATATTATCTCGCTATCGTTACAACTTGTAAGTTCAGGAGTAATCGTACCACATGAAATGCTTTCTAAAACATATCAAACAATTGGCGAATTATTTCCCGCAACATATGCAGCGAATGGCTATTATACAATAATATTTGGAGGAGTTAGTTTAGAGAAAAATATTATTGCATTATTAGTTATTATATTAGTTACACAATCGATAGCGGTGATTACTTTATTTATAAAAGGAATGGTGAAGGAGAGAAATCCTGTCGTTAAAGAAGTATAAAGTAAAAAAGGTATCCTTCTTGGGATACCTTTTTTACTTTATGAATTAGCTCATCATACTCTTTATTAGAGTATTTATCGAAGTTATAAGCACTATCTGTTGTAAATAAATCTAAGAATGTAATTGGATCAGCGAAGTCAGGGCCCCAGCCATCAATACCGATTTCATAGTCACCACTTAATAGTAGTTTTAACTGTTGTTTACGTGGTTGTGGTTTTAAATTCACTGTTAATCCATCTAGGTTCTTTTCTAGTTCGCCTTTTAAATATTCACCAGTCTTTTTAGCTAAAGCATTATCACTAGTTAATAGTTCAATTGTTACTTTGTCAGTACCAAGTTCTTGCTTCGCTTTTTTCCAGTTTTCTTTCGCTGTTTTCACATCATCTTTGACTAGATTTCCATTTTCTTTACGGAAGTCATTGCCTTCTGGACTCTTTGCAAATTTCGCAGGAACCATTCCTTCAGCTGGAACAGCGCCGTTATTTAAAATTGTTTCTACGTATGCCTTTTTATTCATTGCGCCGTTAATAGCAAGGCGTGCATGTTGATTTTTTAATGTTTCATTTTTTTGATTGAGTCGTAAAAATTGAATGCCAACTTCAGCGCGTTCTTTGAAGTTTGGATCGCTCTTATATTTATCAACAAACTCCGCAGTCAAAGCAACACGATCAATTTGTCCAGAATCATATAAGTTAACTTCTGTAGATTTATCCTTAACGACATTGAAGTTAATTTCTTCTAATTTTACTGTTTTAGCATCCCAATAGTTAGGGTTTTTCTTTAATTGGAAGCTTTGCTCATGCTTCCAGTTATCTAATGTGAAAGCACCGTTGTAAATTAAATGATTTGTTTCTAAACCGTATTTATTACCTTGAGATTTTAAGTACTCTTCATTAATTGGTAAGAATGTTGAGAATGTCGTTAAGCTTAAGAAGTAGGGAACAGGACGATCTAGTTGTACTTCTAAAGTTTTATCATCAAGAGCTTTAATACCTAATTGATCAACCGGTAATTGTTTTTGGTTTATTTGTTTCGCATTCTTTATATCGAAGAATAAGAATGCATATTCAGCTGCTGTATCAGGATTTACGGCACGTTGCCAAGCGAAGACGAAATCCTTTGCTGTAACAGGAGTACCGTTTGACCATTTTGAATCACGCAGGTGGAATGTATATTTTGTTTTATCGGGACTAACGTCAACCGACTCAGCAACACCAGGAATCGGTTTATTATCTTCTCCCATTGCATATAAACCTTCAAAAACATTGCGCATTACGTTCATGGATTCCCCATCTGTTGCTTTTGCAACATCCATTGTTGGAATTTCTGAAGCGAATGATAAGTTAATTGCCTGTTTATCAGGTGCTTTATCATTTGCTTTCGCTCCGCTTGCGTTATCTTTATTTCCCCCGCAAGCAGTTAGTAATAGACTTGCCCCTAAAACAGATGCAACAACAGGTACAACTTTTTTCTTCATTGTTCGTTCCTCCCTAAATGTGTTGTTCGTAACGTCTTAATGTCCATTTTTTGAAGTGTATCTATAGAAGAAGAGAAAGCCTATTATAAATATGTGCATGTAGGTAATCAGATGTTCTATATGTATATATATGTTGAACTATAATCTGTCGTTATATGTTTCAACGTAGTAGACATTATATTTTGGTGATTAAATATTTCGTTTCTTTGATTATTTAGAATATTAACGCTGGAAAGAACTATATGTCAATAATAAAAGTTGGAGTATTATTTTTTAAAAATACTATATTGAAAAAGCGGATTTTCTCTCATTGAGAAATCCGCTTTTAATACATTTTTCCAATAAAACAATTGGTATGGGTAGAAAAACTTCAATTCAGGTTGCCTTTTATTTTTCAATTTGTGCCCATTTGAAGTTTAATTGACCTGCAAATTCTACTTGTACAATTCCTTTCACATAAGAACGTTCTAAATAAGATTCACCTTTTTGGTAAAGAGGAGCGATAACAGAGTCTTTAAATAATATTTTCTCGGATGCTAGTAATGCTTCCCAGCGAGCTTTTTCATCACCAGCTAAAGTCGTTTTAACTTTTTCAATTGTTTCATCGAACTCCTTATTAGAGTAATGATCTAAGTTGTAAGGGTTATTCGTTGTAAATAGTTCAAGGAATGTAATTGGATCAGCAAAGTCAGGACTCCAGCCGTCAATGCCGATTTCATAGTCACCTTTTAATAAAAGTGAAACTTGTTGTTTACGTGGTTGTGGTTTTACATTTACTGTTAATCCGTCTAAATTCTTTTCTAGTTGTCCTTTTAAGAACTCACCAGTTTTCTTATCAAGGTCAGCATCACTTGTTAATAATTCTAATGTGATTTTTTCAGAACCAAGCTCTTGTTTAGCTTTCTTCCATAACTCTTGTGCAGATTTTGTATCAACTTTGGTTAAATCTCCGTTTATAGTACGGAAGTCCTTTCCATCAGTCCCTTTTGCAAAGTTTTTTGGAACGAGGCCAAAGGTTGGTGTAGAGCCATCATTTAATAACGTATTTACAAAGGATTTTCGATCAATTGTTTGGTCAATTGCTTGGCGTGCAGAAACGTTTTGAAGTACTTTGTTTTGTTGATTCATACGTAAAAATTGTACGCCTACGTTCGGGCGTTCTTTAAAGTTCGCATCCTTTTTATATTTATCAACGAAGTCAGATGTTAATTTTATACGGTCTAATTGTTTTGATTCGAATAAATTTACTTCTGTTGATTTTTCTTTTACTACGTTAAAATTGATTTCTTCTAGTTTGACAGTATCTTTATCCCAATAGGTAGGGTTTTTCTTGAATTTAAAGCTTTGTTCGTGCTTCCAATCGCTTAGTGTAAAAGCTCCATTGTACAAGATTGTATTATCTTCTAAAGCGTACTTATCACCTTGTGCTTTAAAGAATTCCTCGTTAATTGGTAGAAATGTTGGGAACGCTGTTAAACTAATAAAATATGGAACAGGACGCTCTAATTCTACCTCAAACGTATGGTCATCAACTGCTTTTACACCAAGTTGGTCGGCTGGAAGTTCTTTGTTGTTAATTTTTGTTGCGTTTTTAATATCAAAGAATAAAAATGCATATTCAGAGGCTGTTGCTGGATCGACAGCTCTTTGCCAAGCGAAGACAAAATCTTTCGCTGTAACAGGAGTGCCGTTTGACCATTTTGAATCTCGTAAATGGAATGTGTATTTCGTTTTATCGCCACTTACTTCATGAGATTTTGCAACACCAGGGACAGGTTTGTTACCTTCACCAAGATTATACAAACCTTCAAATACGTTTCTCATTACTTGACCAGAATCAGTATCTGTAGCACGAGCTGTATCCATTGTTCGTATTTCAGTAGGTGAAGATAAGTTTAAAACCTGTTTACTAGGTGCCTCGTCTTTTGCATTTGCTCCACTTGCTTCGTTTTTATAACTACCGCAACCAGTTAATAAAATACTTACTCCTACAACTGATGCAATACCGGGTACAAACTTCTTTTTCATTTGATTTTCCTCCTAAATAATTAAGTTTGGATGATGATGAGGGAAATGAAAAATAAAAATCCCTCTTTTCGTATTGAGAAAGAGGGATTTTTACGTACAAGTTATGCACCCGTATATAAACGAAGTCCCTCATTCTATCTTTCAAGCCATAAAGCTTGCAGGAAGTGGCACAGTATTCAAAATGAACCTGTTGCCGAGGTTTCAAAGGGCCAGTCCCTCCACCTCTCTTGATACAATGAGTAAACAAATAAACTTTATTAAATTTTGTGTTTCTTTGATAATTCAAAATCTTACACCTTGGATGATGAAGTGTCAACCGAATGAAATATAGTTTAAATTTTCAGTTTTCTTTAACGGAAAAACCACTGCATATGGCAGTGGTTTTTCTACTAGAAGTTAAAGTTATCTGGATCTGGACCAACGCGACGATCTTCATTTAAAGCTTGAATTGCTTTCATATCATCAGCACTTAATTCAAAGTCGAAGATGTTTGCATTTTCAATAATGCGATGTTCTTTAATAGATTTAGGGATTGTTACAACTTCGTTTTGTAAATCCCAGCGTAAAATAATTTGCGCAGTTGATTTATTATATTTTGTCGCAATTTCTTGTAAAACTGGGTTATCTAGTAGTTGGCCTTGCATTAATGGTGACCAAGCTTCAAGCTGGATATTATGTTCTTTACAGAAAGCGTGTAACTCTTCTTGTGCTAAACGTGGGTGGTATTCCACTTGGTTGACCGTTGGCTTAATTTCAGCAATTTCAAATACGTCTTGTAAGTGGTGAATGTGGAAATTACTCACACCGATAGCACGAACACGACCATCTTTATAAAGCTTTTCTAATGCTTTCCATGATTCAGTATATTTCCCTTTTACAGGCCAATGTACTAAATATAAATCTAAATATTCTAGACCTAATTTTTCTAATGTAGTTTCAAATGCTTGAAGTGTTGTTTCATATCCTTGATCGCTATTCCATACTTTTGATGTAATAAATAATTCTTCACGTGAAACACCTGATTCACGAATCGCTTGTCCAACGCCTTCTTCATTTTGATAGATTGCTGCAGTATCGATGCTGCGGTAGCCATTTTTAATTGCTGCTTTTACAGAATCAATTACCTCTGAACCATCTTCTACTTTAAAAACACCTAAACCGAACCAAGGCATTTTTACTCCGTTATGTAATGTTGTATAGTCTTTTAAACTTGTTAAACTCATATTATTTCCCCCTAGCTTTTTTGTTTGTTGCTTCTACTGCTTTTTGAATTGCCTCTGAAAAATTATACTCATATAAAGTTTTGAGACCTTCAGCTGTGGAACCACCTGGCGTTGTTACTTGTTCGCGGAGGTTAGCCGGATCTTGCGTTTGTTCAAGCATAGAAGCGGAGCCAGAAATCATTTGAATGACAAGGTGTTTTGCGGTTGCTTCATCGACTCCATAACTTTTTGTTGCTTCAATTAAGCTTTCAGCAAAGTAATAAAGGAAGGCTGGTGCACTTCCAGTAACTGCAGTAAGCTGATGAATTTCTTCCTCAGTGCAGAGTTGCGAAGTACCAATGCCTTTTAAAAGTAGTTGCAGGGTTTCTTGATGCATCTCATTTACTGATTGTCCCATTGTATATAAGGAGATAGACTTTCCAATTTCAGCAGCTGTATTTGGCATAATCCAAGCAACAGGCGTTCCTTGGGGAAGTCTTTCTTCTAAATAAGATGGTCCAATGCCAGCAGCTACCGTTACGACAAGTTGGTTCGATAGTAACGGAGATAACTCTGCTAATAATTCTTCATGTGCAGCAGGCGGCATTGCTAAAACAATCGTATCAACAGATGTAACATGTTGCTTCCAATCTGTTGTAATAGACACATTATATCGCCCTTGTAATTGTTCTAGCTTTTCTACATTGCTTCGGTTAGAAACGATAATTTCTTCGATATATTCTTTGCTTGTTTTAAGTAATCCGGAAAATATAGCTTCTGCCATACGACCAGCACCAATAAATAGAATTCGATGTTTGTTAAGCATATCCTTTATTCCTTTCCAGTAGAGATATGTTATAAAAAACGATACCATCTTTAAGAGAATTTTGTAAAAAGAAAAGACTTATTGTGAAAAGAATGAAATTGGAGGGAGGAGGGGGATGCAAATAAGGTTGTAAAGATTATTATATTTAAAAAATAGTTGTAATAAAAAACCCCTGAAGCAGTTATGCTTCAGGGGTTAATAGATTATAAGTTTATGCTTTTGTTAAACCAAGTAATACAGCGCCGCCGATAATTAAAACACTACCTAGTGCAATAAAGATCAATTGACGTTTTGTTTTCTTTTCACCTAAGAAGACAATCGCACCGAATGTTGAGATAACGATTCCAGTTTGAGATAATGGGAAGCTTGTTGCTACTCCAACACGTGGTAATGAAAGAAGTAAGAATAAGTTTCCTGTTCCCCATAGTAAACCAGATAAAGCATTACGGATTGCATATTTGTTAAATGGCTTATGTTTAGATGTCAGTACAACCGCACCAACAAACATACCAACTGCTTGTGGTAAAATAGCAGACCAACCATCGATATTATACCAACGAATGATAATTACATATACAAGATAGCCGAAAGTAGAAACAATTAAAGTAAGAAGTCCTTTTTTCAATTGTCCTGGTGGTTGTGCATTTTCTTTGTCGTCTAGTGATGTGAATACAACACCGACTACGATTAATAGGATTGCAATCGTTCCCATAATGATTGTTGTAGTAGTAGTCCACTCACGGAAAGCGATAACCCCAAAGATAGAAGTTGCAACAAGTTGCATACCAGTAGAAATCGTTACAGTAGTAGAAACACCTAACTTTTCAACTGTTTTTAATTGGTTTACTTGTCCTAAAGCCCAGAATAAACCTGAAATAAAACCAACAATCAAGATTGTCATTGTTAAAGCCGGTTGAGTAAATACATACATAATTGTTGCGAAGAATAGAGCACCGATTGTCATACCTACCGTTTGGCTATATGCACCACCGCCCATTTTTACGCTTACTAATAAGATGTTTCCCCATGCAATTGCAGGAAGAAGCGCTAATAAAATGTCCATTACAAGACTCCCTTCAGTTTGCTATACCAATATAATTACATATCGTTCTAACGATCGGTAATGCCCCACTAATAGAGTAGAAGATTACCGATCGCTAAAACAGGATGAAGAATTCACGATATAAATGCGTTTTCATTTCTTCAATTTTTGAAACACCTCCATATAATAACAGGAAATTGCCTATTTTAGAAAGTAAATTCAAATAGAATGTATATTTAAATAAAAGGTAAAATTCAGTTATTTCCCGATGGCATATTTTATTTCCTAAGAAATAAAGAAGCAGCTTCGAAAAAAGCTGCTTTAAGATTTAGTAATTCTTTTATTAATAAGTTGAATACATAGCAGAAATACGAGAGACATACTAATAGTGATAACTACAAGTGTCCAGGCGAGTTGCATATTACTTGCATCAATGGCCATGTAAATGGCAGTTGGGATTGTCTGTGTTTTTCCAGGGATGTTCCCAGCAAACATGAGTGTAGCACCAAATTCTCCTAGTGCACGAACAAAGCTCAAAATCATTCCGCTTAGTAAGGCGGGAAATGCAAGAGGAAGTGTAACGTGCAGAAAAACTTGAGATTCACTTGCACCAAGGTCACGAGCACTTTCTTCAATTTGTACATTTGCGATAGAAAATCCTGTCTTTGCTGATTGGTACATAAGCGGAAATGCAACAACTGTGGAAGCGATGACCGCAGCAGTAGATGTGAACATAATAGACTGCTGAAACAATGATTCTACCCACATACCAATGGGACTATTATTTCCAAAAATGATAATGAGAAAAAAGCCGATTACAGTTGGTGGAAGTACCATTGGCAATAAGAAAATAGTTTCTAATATTACTTTGTATCTCCATGAGGAGCGTGCCAATGCCCGTCCGATAATCGTCCCTAAAATTGTAACGAGAATAGTGGCACATGCAGCTACTCGTAAAGATAGAAAAATCGGTGACACAATAGCATCAAAATCAAAGCTCATGGCAATTATGATAGGACTGTAAATCCATATTTCTTAAAGATAGATTGTGCATCTTTTGACTGCAAATATTCATAAAATGAAGTCGCCTCTTTCTTGTGCTTAGATTCTTTTATAACACCTAAAGGATAGTGAATTGGATCATGAGAAGTAGCTGCTGCTGTCTCGCCAATCTTTACTTTGTCTGAAATAAGAGTATCTGTTTTGTATACAATACCAGCATCAACATTACCTGTTTCTACATATGTTAACACTTGGCGAACATCTTTTGTAAATACGATTTTATTTTGAATGTCATTCCAAAGATTTTCATGTGTGAGAGAAGCCTTTGCGTATTTTCCCGCAGGTACAGATTCAGGTGTACCAAGTGCGATTTTCTTAATCTTTTTATCTTTTAAATCTTGAATTTTTGTAAGAGAACTATCTTTTGGGACGACTAGAACGAGCTCATTTCCAAGAAGATTTTTCCCATCTTTTTCATTAATGAATCCTTTTTTAACAAGAGTTTGGAATTTATCTTCTGCTGCTGAGAAGAATAAATCAGCAGGTGCACCTTGTTCAATTTGTTGTTGAAGTGCACCAGAAGCACCAAAGTTAAAAGAAAGTTTAATATTAGGTTCTTTTTCTTTATATTTTGTTTCAATTTCTTTTAGCGCATCTTGTAAGCTTGCAGCTGCTGATATAGTAAGTTCAACTGCCTTTCCTTCTTTAGCAGTTGATTTCTCTTTCTTATCTCCGCTTGTACATGCAACGCTAAATATAAGAAGAAAAGAAAGGATAAGTGCCCCGATGGATCGTAATGTAAACTTATTCATAAAAAAATCCCCTTTCGTTTTGACATAATTAATTATAACTAAATATAACTAATTATAACTAATTATAATTGAATATAATTTGAACGATGTAGTTGTTTTTAAAATATAGGAGAAATATTCTTTTCTTTGTTACAATGAAGAAAGAAAGTGAGGAATCGTCTATGGATCATCATTCCTACACAACGGAAGAAGTAGCAAAGCGATTAAAAGTATCAAAACTAACTGTATACGACTTAATTAAAAAAGGGGAACTTCCTTCTTATAGAGTTGGTAGACAGATGCGCATTGATGCAGCAGATTTAGAACAATATATTAAGCAAATGAAAACAGGTAAGGTACAAGTTACTCCTGTAAAGAATGACAGTAATAGTATCTCGAATACATGTATTATTAGCGGACAAGAACTAACGTTAGACATGTTGGCAAAACATATAGAAAATCGCCTGCCAAGTTCAAATATATTAAGAGCATATCAAGGTAGTTTAACGAGTTTAGTAAAGATGTACCAAGGAGAAGGAAGTATCGTTAGCTTGCATTTGTTTGATGGAGAAACGGATACATATAATGTTCCGTATGTAAAACGTATTTTAGTTGGACAACCATGTATTATGATTAATTTATTAGCAAGGAACGTTGGGTTTTATGTGCAAAAGGGGAATCCAAAAAATATAAAAACATGGGCAGATTTATCTCAGTCATCTATACGATTTGTAAATCGAGAAAAAGGTTCTGGCATTAGGGTGTTAGTGGATGAACAATTGCGAATTCAAAAGTTAAATAAAGAACGTATTAGTGGATATGAATGGGAAGAATCAAATCATCTTGGTGTTGCCACGCAAGTCGCGAATGGAAAAGCTGATGTGGGAGTAGGTTCAGAAAAGTTTTCGCAAATTGTAAATGTAGACTTTATTCCAATTATGAAAGAACAGTATGATTTAGTAATTTTGAAGAATAAAGAAAATGAAGAGTTGATCGAAGTCGTGAAAGACATTCTGCAATCGGAAGAATTTCATAATGAATTAAAGGCAATTGGTGGATATGATATGACGAAAACAGGCCAGATTATATATGAAACAAACTAAAAAGCTGCTTGTCTATAAGACGAGCAGCTTTTTCTATATATAAAGGGGTTTGGGGAAACAAAGTGAAAGTGTTAAACAAGACCTTGAGCAAGTGTGTAAATGAAAGCTGTAAGAAGAGCCGCTCCACTTGCAAGTCCTAAAAAGTCTGATTTGTTGAAAGTAATGTTGTTCATTATAATCTCTCCTTATTTGTTTAATGTAGTTGCAACTGCTTTTGCATCGACAAGTGTGGATAGCACCATGCCCATTGTATTTAAAAATTTGTTTGATTTCATTTTGTTCATCATGCGTATCCGCTCCTTTTCGAATTGTTGTTGCCCTGCTTTATATCTTAATTATAGGAAATATGATCCGTTACAACTATCGAATTAGCTTACGGAAGACTTACACTTTTGTAAGAAAAAAAGACATTCGTGTAAGAATGTCTTTTAAAGCATATTAATGTGGTGGTGCTCTTCAATTGTTTTTAAAAAGCTACGCATTGAATTCGTCATATAGCTATCTTTGCGGCGTATGAAAACCGTTGAAATACTACCATATTTTTCAGGGATTGCATGGCAATGCACTTTACCTGCTTTAGAAAGATGATGGACAGCAGACTGTGGTACGAGTGTAATTCCAAGGCCGAGTGCAACACTGTTTAATATCGTCTCTAATATATTGAATTCCATAATTCTTTTTGGGAGCAAACCTTCGTCTTTCAGCCATCGTTCTAGTTTGGAACGGTATCCACATCCTTGGTTAAAAACGAGTAGAGGCGTTGTTGTAAATTCTTCGATATGAAAAGCTTTATTTTGTGTTATAAGCATTAATTTTTCTGTACTAACATCATATTGTTCAATAAGTGGATGTTTTATTGGTCCTGATATAAAAGCACCATCTAATTGATGATTGAGTACTTCTCTAATTAATTCTTCTGTTAGACCCGCTTGTAATGACAAATCGACGTTCGGATAGCTTTTATAGTAAGAAGATAAAATGGTAGGTAATGTACTTACTGTTTCGACTGTACCGATTTTTAATATGCCAGAGGGTGTTTCACTATCTAAAAATACTTGTTTTAGCTCATCGACATCTTGCAAAATTTTATTAACATAAACGAGCATTTTTCTGCCTTCAGCTGTTAAAGTCATGCCTCGTTTATGACGATAAAAGAGCGGTGTTTTCAGCTCGTTTTCTAACTGTTTAATACGTGCGGTGACATTTGATTGTACGTAATTTAATTCCTTTGCTGCGCTACTTACACTACCTTGGTCAGCAACGCTCTGGAAGATTTGTAAGTCTCTTAATTCCATAATATGACCCTCCTTGATGTTAACTATCATTATAAGTGATAGTTAACATCATTTTGAATCATTTTACGTGATATATTTTTTCTTTTACAATTCTCTTTGTGCAAATAGAAAGAAACGGGGGATTGTGGTGAGAAGAGGTCAAATGATAATAGGGGCTTTAGCATGTTTAATTGCAAGTATGTCATGGGGAGCGATGTTTCCAGTTGCTGATCATGCACTAGAATACATAGATCCATTTTATTTTTCACTTATTCGCTATGGAGCGGTGGCAATAGTGCTGATTGTATTATTGTTAATGAAAGAAGGAAAACAGGCATTTCGTTTAGAGGGAAGAGGAAAGTTACTCGTCTTTTTCGGAACGATGGCGTTTACTGTATATAATGTACTTATATTTTTAGGGCAAATGTTAATGGGAAAGTCAGGTGTGATGGTAGCCTCCATTATGGAAGCACTTATGCCGATGATTTCTATTTGTATTCTATGGGGATATAAGCATGTGAAACCGAAAAAATATATGATAACGAGCATGGTTATCGCTTTTGTAGGAGCTGTATTCGTTATTACGAAAGGTGACATGAGTTTCTTTTTAACATTGAAAGATAACATGTTTTCACTAGCATGTATATTTGTTGGAGTTGTAGGTTGGGTTATTTATACGATGGGTGGTCAAACGTGTAGCGATTGGTCAACATTACGTTATTCTACGTTGACGTGTGTATTTGGTACGGCTGTTACAGGAATTATAACAATAATTATAACGGCACTTGGATATGTATCGGTACCGAATATGGGAACGATTTCTATTGTGAAATATGATTTGTTATTTATGATGACATTACCGGGAATTGTAGCATTACTCTCTTGGAATTACGGTGTGAAAATTCTATCATCTATTAATGGTATTTTATTTATTAATTTTGTACCCATTACGACTTTAATTATTATGATGATGCAAGGATATCAAATAACGATGTTTGATATTATAGGGACTTTACTTGTTATTGCAGCACTTATTCGCAATAACGTTTGTCAGAGAAAAGAAGAAAATATAAACAAGCGAATTTTACAAGAAGAGCAATTACGTCAAGCAGTTTAATAGGCAATTGGAGGATTTCATATGTTAGAAAGTTTATTGTTTTTCTTCGCTGTAGGAGTTGCTTGTGAGCTTGCAGCAATTAATCGAAATGGTCGTAAGAAGATAAAACAACAAGCTGAAATGATAGAGCTTTTAAAAGAGTTAAAAGAAAGAAACATTTAAAAAGACGACCGGGCATAGACGGTCGTCTTTTTCTATATAAAGGGGAAAGGGGACACAAAGTTATACAAGCGTAGCAGCGTAAATCAAAGCAGTAAGAAGAAGGGAGCCGCTAGCTAATCCTAAAAGATCTAATTTGTTAAAAGTGATGTTTTGCATAATGAATTCTCCTTACTTGTTTCTTTCTGACTTAATTGTATGAAATATTGTAAGAAGTAACTATCGAATTAGCTTACAAAAAAATTACACTTTTGTAAGGATTGAAATTTAACAATTAATACTTATTTTTATTACCAACTCCTAAAACTTAGTGTTATAATTGTTGTAAGAAAATGATTATACTTCGGATGTTTAGAAAGGAACGAAACAAATGTATAAACCAATTACATTTTTGTTGAAATATATATTTAAAACAGCTGGGAAAGTAGAAGTACAAGGAAGAGAAAAGTTACCAGAAGGTGGCCCGTATGTTGTTGCGTGTACACATACAAGTTTTATGGATGTATTAATGTTAGCTACAGGGATGTACCCGACCCAAATTCATTACATGGCCAAAAAAGAATTATTTGAAGGGAAATTCAAAAATTGGTTCTTCAAAAACGTAAATGCATTCCCTGTAGATCGTGCGAATCCAGGACCGAGTACACTCAAAATTCCATCACGCCTATTAAAAGAAGGGAAAGTAGTAGGGATTTTTCCAAGTGGAACGAGATCAACAGAAGACGTTTCATTAAAAGCTGGAGCTGTTACGATTGCGCTGCGTTCTAACGTTCCATTAGTACCGGCAGCTTATGTTGGTCCATCAAGTATAAAAGAATTAATAAAAGGAAAAAGGGCACAATTGATTTTTGGAGATCCAATTCAAATTGATGCGGAAGAACAAATAGATCGAAAAACAGCTATGAAAATGATGACAGATCAATTAAATGAGAAGTTTGAGGAGCTAAAGGAAGCTTTGGAATCAAATCAAAAATAAGAAAAGACGACCTAGACGGTCGTCTTTTTCTATATAAAGGGGACACGAAATTTATACAAGCGTAGCGGCGTAAATCAAAGTAGTAAGAAGAACTGATCCGCTAGCTAGTCCTAAAAAATCTAATTTGTTAAAAGTGATGTTATTCATAATGAATTCTCCTTACTTGTTTAATGTAGAAGCAACAGCTTTTGCATCGAAAAGAGCGGATAATACCATGCCCATTGTATTGAAGAAATTATTTATTTTCATTTTGTTCATCATATGAATCCGCTCCTTTTCGAGTAGTTGTTGCCCTGTTTCTGACTTAATGGTATGAAATATTGTGGAGATTCACTATCGAATTAGCTTACAGGAAAATTACACTTTTGTAAGAAAAACGAATGAAGTTGTAATGATAAGAAGATTTGACATATGTTCATGGGATTCATTAAGTTAAAAGTAGAGGTGAGTGTATGGCTAACATTAAAGATATTGCAAAGATGGCGGGAGTTTCCGTTACGACTGTGTCAAGGGTGCTAAATGATCATCCGTACGTAAGTGAAGAAAAAAGGAAAGTGGTTTTAGAGATAGTTGAGAAGTTGAATTACTCACAAAACGCAAATGCTGTTCATTTATCAAAAGGAAAGACGAATATTGTTGGTGTAATTCTACCTTATATTAATCATCCGAGCTTCGATGCAATGGTAGGGGGAATGATGGAGAGAGCGTTAACTCATAATTACAGGGTGCTACTTTGCCAAACAAATTATAATAAAAAAGAAGAAATGAAAAGTCTACATATGTTAAAAACGAAACAATTAGATGGTCTTATTATTTGTTCACGTGCAAATGATTGGGAAATGATAGAACCGTATGCTTCTTACGGCACAATCATTGCTTGTGAAGATAATGATATTGCAAACATCTCAAGTGTATATACAAATCATTCGGCAGCTTTCCAACTAGGAATGAATCACCTTATTGAAAAAGGTTATAAAAAAATTGGTTATTGTACGGGAAGAAAGCTAGGACCGAGTAGTCAAAAGCGTTTTGATGTTTATAAACAGCAATTGCAATCTATAGATGAAGAAGTTAATGAAGAATGGATTTTCACAGAATGCTTTACATTAGAAGATGGTGTGAGAGTGGCTCATAAGTTAAAAGGGATGCAGAATCTTCCTGAAGCGTTAATAGTAGCAGGAGATGAAGTTGCAATTGGGGTTATGACGGAAGTTGGGAAATTGGGTATTCGAGTTCCTGGGGATTTAGCGATTATTGGTTTGGATAACCAACCTATTTCGCAAGTGTTGCAGTTGACAACTATTGATCAAAATTTGAAGGAGATAGGGAAAACGGCTTTTGAAATGTTTTACAGGAAAATAAGTGATGAGAGCTCTAAACAAGAAAAGGTGGAAATTTCATATGAACTTGTGGAGCGATCTACAGTGTAGTTTTAATCCGTTATGTGCATAAGTGCATAACGGATTGTTTTTTTGAAATATCTTTGACAGGAAACGCGTTTCATACTTTATAAAGGAGTTAAGCCGGTTTGTAACAATCCATGGATTCTTTTCAAGAATAGTATTTGGAGGGATATGCATGAATGAACTTTTATTAAGTATGAAAAAGTATATAGAAGATGACGAAAAGATTTTAGCCTTTATGGTAGGGATCTTTGAGAAGGATAATTTCACGTTATGTTATCAACATGGAATTTTTGTTGCCACTACTAGACGTCTCCTGTTTTACGGGAAATTTCCGTACTATCCTTCAACATTTAAAGAGTACTCATATTTGCATATAGATAGCATAGATTTTTATCCGTACTTTGAGTTTACTTGTAATCAAGAAACGGTTAGAGCTAAGCATATTCAGAAAGGGAATGTGGAGCGATTTGTTCGTGCAGTTAGAGCAAATGTGAATAATTAATCACCCCTTTGTTTAAACATAATATCTCGATCTTTAAGAGGAAAAATGAGGAATAAAAACCACTTCTAAACCTCTAGGAGATAGTGATACAATGTCAAATGGGGGGAGGGGATGAACTATGGTTAATCAACGTATAAAGGAAATAACACTAATTACAATTGGTTCATTATTATTCGCAATTGGTATTAATTACTTTGCAATTCCAAACCGTTTATCGGAAGGTGGAATTATTGGTTTAACGGTTGTTACGTACTACTTATTTGATTGGTCACCAGGGATTGTGAACTTTGCTATAAATGCAGTTTTACTAGCTATTGGTTATAAGTTTTTTGATAAAAAAACGATGGTTTATACAATTTTAGGGATTGTAGAAACATCCTTGTTTTTATATGTTACAGAACATATTGAGTATCATGTAAATAGTGATACACTATTAGCAGCTTTATTTGCTGGTTTGTTTGTAGGTATCGGATTAGGCTGTATGTTCAAAGCTGGAGGTACATCAGGAGGATCGGCAATTTTAGCACAGTTAGCAAATCAATATTTAGGGTGGAGTGTTGGTAAAGGCGTACTTATTATTGATATCGTTGTAATTGCTGGTTCTGTATTTATAATAGGACAAGAAAAAGCGATGTACACACTTGTTGCAGTATTCATCGGAGCGAAAGTGATTGATTTTATTGTAGAAGGAATGGATACAAAAACAGCTGTTACAATTATTTCGAATCAACCAGACCTAATACGTGAGGCTATTACGAAAAACATGACACGCGGTGTCACTGTACTAGAAGGACGCGGCGGATATACTGGTAAAAATAAAGAAGTTTTATATGTTGTTATTAATAAACAAGAGCTTGTTAAGTTAAAGCAAGTTATTAGTCGAGTAGATGAAGATGCTTTCGTTGTTATTCACGATGTGCGTGATGTACTTGGTGGTGGCTTTAAAGCGAGCTAAAAGGTGAACGAGTAAATTCGTTCACCTTTTTTTATTCTTACAAAAATGTAAGTGTAATGTAATGAGATTCAATAGTAGATTTTATTCCTTCTTTTTAAAATGGATGTATATAGATCCTGCAGAGGAGGAATGTTTATTATGAAGAAAAAAATGATCACTACTATAATAGCGATGCTAGTGATAGTAGTAATGTTACTGCCTACGAAACTTGGACCAGTTATCGATAAATATAATCCGCTTTATAAGACGAAAGAATACTATACGGTTGTGAATACAATTGGTCAGCATGTTGGTGATGAGTGGTATGAATATGAATTTATTGCATTTGACGAACGTGGAAGAGAACAAAAAATAAAGAAGACTGTTAAGCATATGTTAAAGAGAGATGAAGCATTAAAGGTGTACGCAAAAGGACGCTACGGCGAGTCAATTGAAGAAATTGAAGCTGTAAATATTCCTATTAATGCAAAGAGTAAACTTTTAGCGATGAGATAGCAAAATATACCCCTGCCTATTTTTTGTCGAAAACGAAAATACTAGGTAGGGGTATATTTAGGTGCGTAAAAAAGCCTTAGTCCATATGGGCTAAGGCTTTTTTATTATATAAAGGGGAAGGGGGTACATTGTAGTAGCATGAGTGAAAGGTATAAGAAGAGTAGCTACTAGCAATGTGATTTGGTTATGCGAGTGTTCTTCTTATTTGGCTTACTTTCTAAATTTATTGTACGAAATATAGATAAGGGAAACTATCGAATTACATTACACATAGCTTACAAACATGTAAGTCTTCTGTAATGTAATTCGATGGTTAAAAGCTAGTGAATTTTATATAGTGTAATTAGAAAGTCTCACTGTATTACTTTCTGTTTGTAATGTAATGAAGAATGAAAAACCAACTACTTTTTAATAGCCCTCATCTGTATGTAGATGGGGCCCTTTTTATAAACCTTACAACATTGTAAGGTTTACGTAAGTTAATTCGATAGTAAATTTGTCATATTTTTTGCATAATAGATACAAATAGATAAAAATAATTAGGGATATAGTAAGAAGGGAGAAGAATGGGATGTTTAAAGAAGAAGTAGTGAAGTTTCCAATTAAAGATTTCTGTAGCTACTTTACTGTTGCCGTAGTATGTATTGGATTATTTGATATCATAACAAACTTAATTGTTAAATAATATAGATGATAAAACAAGAAGGGAGATCCTTTCTTGTTTTTTTTATGGAGGAATAAAGATGAAATGGATGGATAGTCATATACATGTTGACCAATATAAGGATGAAGAGAGAAGTAGATTACTGAAAGATGTGGAAAATAGTAAAGAGATAAAGGGGCTTATTGCGGTATCTATGAATTATCAATCATGTAAAGAAACTTTATCTTTAGCAAAGCGATATCCTTTTGTACATCCAGCAATAGGTTTTCATCCAGAGCAACCGCTTCATAAAGAAGAATGTAAGCAAATCTATAAATTAATTGAAGATCATGTAGAGGATATAGTAGCGATTGGTGAAGTAGGCTTACCGTATTATTTAAGGAAAGAAGATGAAAGGATTACTCTAGATCCATACATAGCTGTATTGAAAAGATTTATAGGGCTAGCTAGTGAGTATGATTTACCAATTGTATTGCACGCAGTTTATGAAGATGCTGACATTGTATGTGATTTACTTGAAGAATATAAAGTTTCACGTGCGCACTTCCATTGGTTTAAAGGAAGTGAGGAGACAATGAAACGGATGATGACGAATGGTTATCATATTTCTATTACACCGGATGTTTTACATAAGGAGAAAATTAGAAAAATCGTTTCATATTATCCGCTTGAATATATGATGGTAGAAACAGATGGGCCGTGGGAATTTCAAAAGGACGTTATGACGCACCCAAGAATGATTAGAGAAGTATTAAATGAAATTAGTATCATAAAAAACATATCTATTGATAAGGTTACAGAAACATTATATGGAAATACCATTCGGTTTTATTTGAAAAGATAGGAGTGTTACTCTTATCTTTTTTTATGGATATTTTTTCTATTTTTCCATATAATTCATGATGTGTTTAATTTTGTGAAGGAAGTGGGTAGGAGAATGGGGAAAGTATATAAAAAAATAGCTATTACAATTATGACTGGGATGCTTTCACTTGCAATGTTTGGGTGTGAATCGGAAAAAAAGGTGACAAATACAAACGTAGCACAAGAAAAATTGGAAGAACAAATTGATCCAGTAGTTGAAAAACAGATGAAAGAAACTGAGAAAAACGGGAATTCGGTTGGAAACAGTTCTAATAAAGGGAAGATGGTAGAGAGTAAGGGATGGGTTTACTATGCGGTAAATGGTGATAAAAATACAGGAGGCATCTATCGTACGAAAGATCAATTTCAGACTTCGGAATGTGTAGTAGAAGGTGTAAATGCTTCTTACATAAATATAAAAAACAAAGCTTTATATTTTATTCATACGGATGAAGAGAAGAATGCGGGATTATCTTCTTTAATGAAGTATGATATATCTAGCAAAAAGTTAGACACGTTAAAAGAGGATACAAACTATGTTTATATTAAAGATCAAACTTTATTTTATCCGAAAAAATATTCTGAGCATGGTGGTTTTGACATTGTAGGGATCGCAAAAATGGATTTGAAGAAGGGACAGGAAGAAGAAGCTGCATTTCAAAACTCCGGTTGGTCTCGAACGATAGATGATAGTATTCTACATTGGAATAAAAATCGTGGAACACAAGTGACAAAAGATAATAAAACTTGGTCAAAAGAAAATTATGCAACAATATCTAGTGCTACGTATAATAATGAAAAATTATATGCTGTTGTTGATTTTTCGTTACCTTTTGAAACAAATGAAGCTGAGCACGGTATATATGAGATAGACCTTCAACAAAATAATGAAAAGTTATTGGTAAAGGATGCCTTGCAGATGAATGTGAAAGGGGATACTTTTTATTATTTAAAAAAGGACGGAGTATATAAGAAGAAAATGAATGGTGGAAATGAAAAAGTAATTTATAATAAAGCGGTTGAACCAACTAAATCCTATTTATATTTTGTAGCAGGAGATATGTATCTCTATACGGATAATGGAACTATCATGAATCTGGATACAAAGAAATCAAATGAAGTAAAAGATAAGAAGCTAGCAGATAACGTTATGTTACAGAAAGTATGGAATGCACAGAAGGAACTGACTAATGTTCAAATGGCTGCACTAACAGGAAACCCAAAACGAGTAGGGGATTTTTCATACGGGGAATTAGTGAATCCTATTTATAATAAGAAAGATAATTTAGAGACTACGCTATCTACGTACTTCTCAAAATCATTTATAGCAGAGTATATGAAGAGTAAGTATATTAAAGAGTTAAATGGAAAAATGCACTATGTTATTGGAGATCCAGGGTCAAAAGCAGCAACTAAATTTACAAAAATTATTTCTGCCGAGTTAAAGGATGAGAAAATAAAAGCACAGGTAGAAACGTATAATGACTATGATAATGTAACTGAAAAAGTAGAAGTTGAATTTATTTATGAAAATAATCAATGGGTTATTAATAATATGCCACGTTTTGGTTTAAGTTAAAAAAACCACCAAGCATTCTGCTTGGTGGTTTTGTATTAGGATTCTAATTTTTTCGCACGTCTTAATAATAAAAGAAAGACAATGACGAAGAAACCAAGTAGAAGGAAGAATCCATATTGTTTTATATAATCCATTACGTCACTTGCGCTTGTTGGTTTTTCAACGTGAATCCCGTCTTTATTAGTAGTGATATGAATATCTTTCATTTTCACTTCATTTGTTTCTTTTTGTAAATCAATCCATTCTATGTTTGGAATGCTTTCTAGGTCCTTTAACACTTCTTTTAATGGTTTCACACCTAAGTAAGGATGATAGAATGCACCAATAACCCCGTCAGATAATTTAGCAACAGATACTGCATTTGCTTTCATCTTTGCAATAGCTTGTGGCTTATCTTCTTCAATAAAGCCAACTGTTTCAGGCATTAATTTCATTCCATGTAAGAATGATGGTGTACTTCTGTATGCTGGAGAGTGCATGGACTTCCAAGTTGTATCACTTAACTGTAGTTGTCCTACATAAGTTGAAAAATACCTTGATAATATTTCATATCCTTTTTGAGACATCGTGTAATGAGGTGCTTCAAATGCGATAGGATATAGTTTAGCATCTACAAGTTCTTGAATCCCTTTTTCAATATGATCAGTCGTATATTTTTCTTCAAATTCTTCCCCTTTTTTTATGTATGTATTATATGCCTCTATATTAGGGAAATCATCTTTTGTTTTTGGTTTTTCATGCTTCGGTTGACGAATTGGTTGGTCTGTTTTTACGTCCCAAAATTCAAAACCTTCACCAGTTTCACTATCATAAAATTGGTGAGTATAACCATGCATAATAATTGCTGCACCATCATCTTGCATAGAGCGTAAAAGATCGACTAGTTCGGGTTTATCTTTTAAATGTAGTGTTTTACCTGTCTCTGGATCCGTATATACAGGAATAACAGTGATCATGTATGGCATCTTTTTCTCTTTTAGTAATTCAGCAATTTCTGTTAATTGATTTATATCTGCGGCTGGATGAACGTCCTCAAGACGTAAATAAGCTTCCACTTTATTTGTCGTTGGCTTTTGTTCAAAGTAAGAAAATAGGCTTTCGCCAATATAATAAGATATCCAATCAAAGAGGTTAGAAGTTGCAACATAATAAGAATTATTTTGTTGTACAATTAATGGATAAGTAGTATTTCCTTTTAAAGCATTGGCAAGAATTGTTCCATTTGTATCAAGGTTTTTAATGGATCGTTCGTCCTCTAATGTATTCTTTAGTTTACGTGTTGGATATTCAATTGTATCAGAGTTTATATCTTCATTTTTAAGTGTGATAAATGAAAAACGATTGGATAATTGTTCTATATTTTGACCTAAAACTAGTATTGGCCCTGAGAAATTTTCTAGAAATTCTTTTGTTTCAGTGGAAAGTTCTTCTTGTTTTTCACCTATGTAAATAACATGTGTATATGAAGATTTATCAGTTATTTCAGCTAACTGTTTTATGTTTTTTATTGTTATGTTATTAGTAAAATGTCCTACTTGTGTATTAAGTATTTGGGTATCATTTGTAATTTGATCATCGATCGAACTGTATAAAATAAGGACTTTTGGATTTTCGTTTTTTTGTGCGGAAATAGGGACAGGAATTAATAGTAGTAAACAAAATAAGAGTAGCAACCATTTTTTCATATTAGTATTCTCCTAGTTTATATTTAGAATTCAGTTTACAATTATATACAAAAAAAGCGTTTCAGTCTATGAAAGTTACATTTTTGCACGTATTTACCAGCTGTTTTTTCACAAAATCGGTCTAAAGCATGATGATAATATGTATAGTTATTTGCTATGATAAAAGGGTAAGAGAATGATAGAATGTGGGTAATTGTAAGGGAAGAAGGCTGAAAGGGGACAAATTTCAGCGGAGAAAGAGGTAGAAGTAGTGAAGAAATTCTTTGTAGGATTTTTAGTTGTTCTTGGGGTGTACTTATATTTCCAAGGAAAGTCTGAAGGAATGGGCAAGTTAGTGAATGAGACAAGCTATGTTGACTCAGAAGAAGCAAAACAGATGAAACAAATTATTATAGAGGAAGCAAAGAAAGTTAATCTTCCAGAATGGATACCTCTTACAATTGCCGAACATGAAAGTCGGTTAAATCCAAGAAGTGTTGGAGATAACGGAACTTCATTCGGATTGTTTCAATTGCATCGTGGTGGTGGGCTTGCACCAGATCATTTAACTGATGATGAGCTGAAAGATCCACGTATAAATGCGCAAATTGCAATGCCGCATTTAATGAAAGGATATAAGCGTGGGGTGCAAAAAGGCTTGACGGATTTTGCATTACTAAAATATATAGCAAATACATCTGGATGGCCAGGGAACTTAGGGCCAGAGTGGACGGATAATAACATGAAGTACAACGTCGGATTAGAGAATGTGTACTATCGAAATAAAGGTGTGATTAAAGAGTAGGTTTTCTATACCTACTCTGTTTTTTTATGAATAATTTTATCTTCTTCTCTCGTGAAGTACTGCGCGAGTTGTATTTTCACCTCTTCTAGCTTTGTAGAAACTTGTGGTATTTTATATCCTACATATAAGGGTGAGACGACAAACCTAGGAACAACTTTACAAATGATTTTTCCGTTTAAATGATAGAAAAATAAGTTATAACTACTACATCCTTTATGGAAATCTGTCAGTATGTAACGTACAGTTTGTTGAATATAATTTGCCAATTCATCTATGCATCTAACATCTTCAATAATGATATTAAATTCAGTAAAACCGATAATAGGACGATCTGAAATATTGAGTTCAATGTGTTCGTTTTTTTGTACAATGACTCCTTGGAAGTTCTCCGTGTCTACGTTATCGAGATAGTCTACATATTTCATTCCGATAATCTGCATGTGTGCATGATGCAAACTCCCGCCTGAGAATGGACCATGATTTTTGTATAAAATCACAGATGTGAATTCTTCATTCTTCTGTAAGTCTAACCAATGTTTAATGGAGAAACGAATTAGCGATTTCATATGTTCTTCTGTATATGTCGCAATATGGTCTTCACAATTATCTGTTTCGATTAGCACCGTTTGAAATGTATCTTTTAATGTAGGGAATTTGTTTTTTAGCCAAATAATTGAGCCCTCAGTTGCTAAAATATCTGTTAAATTTTCTCTGTCACAAAAAGGACATGTAGCGCTTCTATTCCGAATGCTTTCTGGTTTTTGTTTGCCAATATCGTTTAAAAAGTATAGTTGTTGTGTATCCATTTGTATATATGCCCCTTTAAAATATGTATAAAAATCCCGCTTAATACATTCGGGAAAGGGAGAGGGAAATCCTTTAAAGGGAATAGGAAAAATAAAAGACAAGATATCCTCGTTACAACAGGGTACCTTGTCTTTTATTCTTTCTTTAATAATGCGTATGGATAATATAGATCATTTTTATTATGCTTCTTTTTTCTATTTTTTATTGTGTATAAGGCAATTGCTGTACTTGCAATTATAACAATGGCTTTCTTCATATTCCTTTACCCCTTTTTATTGTTGGTTTAGTTCTTGGCTAACTGCTTTTGCATCAACTAAAGCATGTAAAATCATTTTTACCATGTTCATCATATTCCTTCACTCCTTTTTATAGTTTGTTTAGTTCTTTTACAACTGCTTGTCCGTTCACTAATACCTCAAAGATTGCTTTTACGATTTCTTTTGTCATGATTGTTTCCTCCTTTTGTTCTCTCTCTTGTTTACACCTTTATTGTATAGGGAGGCATCTTTTCGTACTATCGCTTTCCATTACGTGAACATAACAGTTTTGTAAGATTTGATGTCACTTATTGAAATGTTTAGTCTATCTTCATTATTTTCAGAAAAATGACTATTCAAACATGAAATGGGAAAGTATAATAAAGAAGTAAGTATTAAATTCCGTACGAAAGAGGTGAATGAGATGAAATGTTCTTTAGCTGCGCGTGCCAAATTTTTAGATTTTATCTATTTTTGTCGTGCGATTTTTCATGATGTAGTTGTTAACGGGATACGTCTGTCCTTTTTTAACAATTGCATAGTAGCTATTGAACAATAGAAATCTCTTCACCCATTTTTAATAAACGTGTGAAAAGGGAGCTATTTGGCTTCCTTTTTCTATGCCGAAAACCATGGGGAATGTTTCTTTCTCACGGTTTTTTATATTGAAAGGAGTACGGAAAATGACAATTTGTAGTGTAAATAATATAACGAAATCTTTTGGTGGAAACATCATATTTGAAAATATATCACTTGAAATAAAGAATGGTGAACGTGTTGGATTAGTTGGTCGTAACGGTAGTGGGAAGACAACAATCTTTCAGCTTCTAACTGGAATGGAAAGTTTGGATGCAGGGACCATTCATATGAAGAAAGGTACACGTATTGGTCATGTGGCACAAATTCCGAAATTTGATGAGGGTATGACTGTATATGCTGTATTGAATTCTGCTTTTAAAACAGAAAAGGAATTAGAAAGAGAAATGCGTGCATTAGAAAAAAATATGGAGGAAGAACTGGAACTGTCTGCTTTACAAAAGTTGATGGAGAGGTACGGAGTAATCCAAGAAAAGTTTGCGTTTCTTGGTGGTTATGAAATAGAAGCGAATATTATGAAGGTGGCAAATGGTCTACAGGTGACAGAACTATTCCCTCGAACATTTCTGGAGTTAAGTGGTGGAGAACAAACAAAAGTAAGCCTTGCATACATGCTATTGCAGAAACCAGATTTACTTTTATTAGATGAACCGACAAATCATTTGGATTTATTTGCAGTCGAATGGTTAGAGCAATTTTTAAAAGAATACAATGGAACGGTTATGGTCATTTCACATGATCGTTATTTCCTTGATGAAGTTGTAACAAAGATTTTTGATTTAGAAGATGGAGAGATTCACGTGTATCATACAAACTATTCTCGGTTCGTTGAAGAAAAGGAAGAAAGATTGCTCCACGAGTTTCAGGCTTATCAAGAACAGCAAAAGAAAATAAAGAAAATGAAAGAAGCAATAAAGCGACTACGTGAATGGGCAAATCAGGCGAATCCTCCGAATGAAGGATTGCATAAGAGAGCGAGAAGTATGGAACGTGCACTGGGACGCATGGAAAAACTAAAGAAACCTATTTTAGAACGAAAACAAATGGGACTTCAGTTTGAAGGGCAAGAGAGAAGCGGAAAAGATGTTGTTGTAATGAAAGAAGTGAGTAAAGGGTTTGCTGATCACCCTTTATTTAACGAAGCAAATTTACATGTTCGTTTTCAAGAGCGTGCGGCTATCGTTGGTCGTAATGGCACAGGAAAGACAACGCTACTGAAGTTATTATTAGAAGAACTGGAACCAGATGCTGGAGAAATTCGGATTGGTAGTAGTGTGAAAATTGGTTATTTATCACAGCATGCGTACGGAAATATGAGGAGTAATGTATTAGAGGCTTTCAGGGAATATGTAGCTGTAACAGAGGGAGAAGCGAGACATATATTAGCTAAGTTTTTATTTTATGGTCCAGCGGTGTTTAAGAAAGTAACACAACTGAGCGGTGGAGAAAAAATGAGGTTAAGACTCGCGCAACTTATGTATCAAGACATTAATTTTTTAATATTAGATGAGCCGACAAACCATCTCGACATTGAATCAAGGGAAGTTTTAGAGGAAGCTCTTGAACAATATAATGGGACGATTCTGGCTGTTTCACATGATCGTTATTTTTTAAATAAGTTATTTGAAAAGACGTATTGGATTGATGAGCACAAATTATTTGAGTTTGCAGGTAACTATGCATGGGCGCGTCAAAAGTGGGAGGAAAAGCTCGAGACGCAAGTAATAAAGCAGCAACGCCAAGGAAGAAAAAGTATTGAAACAGCCCCTGTAAAAAAGAAAGAAGCTAGGAATGTTGAGGAGATTGAAACAGAGTTAATGCATGTAGAAGAAGATATATATACGCTTGAGTGTAAAATGGAACATGTAGTTGATGTTGAAATGCTTGAACAATTGTATGAAGAAAAAACGAAGAAAGAGTTGTTACGAGCGGAGTTATATAATGAGTTAGAGAATATTGTGGAGTGAAAAATAAAAAGCGAATTCCTTTCAGTTTTACTGAAGGGAATTCGCTTTTTTATACTGATATTTTACTTTAAGAGATAAATAAAAGTTGTGTTTCACGTGAAACAGTAAGTTTGATAAATCTTTGTTCCGTAATTTACATGGGCTGTGAAACATAAATAGTATTAGGAACTTTTGGGATCGGTTAATTATTTCCCGAGACATAAGTATATGTAACAGCAATTCATGATTGAGAACAAAAAAAGCAGAGTTACAGCTTTACACGCTGAACTCTGCTTTCTTTTTGTGTGGCATCTTCCTTTGTTGAAATGATTATAGCGATCCCGAGCATAATAAAAAAAGCTAAAAAGAGGACGAACTTTGGGAAGAATGGGAATAGTAATAGTGCCCCGACTATCATAATTGTTAATAATACGTAGTGCAGGACGTATTGGAATAGGTTGTCCATGTTTTCGCCCCCTTTTTGGTAATTGGTTATTAGTATTCTATGTTTCATACTGAACGAATAGAAGTGAATTTTTAAGTTTTTTATACGAATTAAAAGAGAATGATTGACATGTTTAAGGGAAAGGAATAATCTTGAAATTAATTCATACTATTTTTATAGGAAAAATAAAAATAGTTACAGTAAGGGGTTTATGTTGTTACATACTTAGAAAGGAAGTAAGGGTGAAAATGATGCGAAAAACTTTTAAAGGAGTACTGTCTACATGTCTTAGTGTGTCAGTATTGCTAGCCGGATGTGGTCAAGAGGAAGCAAGTACAAATGAAGCTGGGAACGTACCGAAAGTAAAAGATGAATTTATTAAGGCAAGCGACAAAGCAAAAAGTCCTATAAAAGAAAAAGAAAGAAAAGATACTTTTGTAGTTGGCATGCCAAGTCCTGGGGGAATATTTCTTCCGCATTTTATGGAGAATGGATGGGATGGTAATATAACGCAAGCTATCTTTGCTCCACTTGTTGGGCTGGATAAGGAAGGAAAGCCAATTCCGATATTAGCGAAGAAGTGGGATATTTCGGAGGATCAGCTTACATATACATTTCATTTGAAAGATGATTTAAAGTTTAGTGATGGTTCGCCGTTAACTGCAGATGATGTAGCATTTACATTAACGTTATTACATGATCCAACTTATAGTGGTGCGACTGATATAAGCCAAACAGCAATAAAAGGTGGGCAAGCTTATAGAGAAGGAAAGGCAACCTCTATTGAGGGAATTCAAGTCATTGATCCGAAAACAATTACGATTACGACTGAAAAGGTAAATGCTCAAACACTATCATTAATCGGCGGAGAAGTTATATCTAAAGCTTATTACGGGAAAGAGTATAAACAAGGACACTTGGAGTATTTAAAAGAGTTGTATGGAAAGCCGGTAGGGGCAGGAGCTTATAAATTGGATAAATATATTCCGGGTCAAGAGGTTCGATTTGTAGCAAATGAAAATTATTTTGAAGGAAAACCAAAGATTGAGCACTTTATTTATAAAATTACAAAAGGTGATACGAAGCTACAACAATTTCAAGCAGGAGAAGTAGATTATGATGGTTTTACAACAAACGTGGAGACGGTTGAACAATTAAAAGATTTAGGTTTTGCTAATATTAATGTGTATACAGGAAGTTCTTATGGATACATTAAAATGAACTATAAGAAACCATACTTTAAAGATAAACGTGTCCGCCAAGCATTTATTTACGGATTAGAGCGTCAAAAGGTTATTGATACGTATTTCCAAGGGTATGCTTCACTCGTTAATATACCGATTACGCCAGTTTCGTGGGCATATACAGAAGAAGGTATTAATAAATATGATTATAACTTAGAGAAAGCAAAGAAATTATTGGATGAGGCTGGATGGAAAGCAGGCTCGGATGGGATCCGTGAAAAAGATGGCCAAAAATTGAGGGTAAGTTATTTTGCTTCTTCTGCAAGTAAAATAAATGATGTGATGATTCCTGTGATGAAAGAGGATTATAAAAAGCTTGGTGTAGAGTTTAACCCAGAATATATGGACTTTAATACGATGATTTCAAAAGTAATAAAAGGTGATTATGATTTAGCGATGGTATCTACGCCAATGATTGATGATCCAAGTGGAACAATTGAGGAGTTTGTTTCAACAAGTAAACGAAACTATGATGGATACCATAATCCGAAAGTAGATGAATTAGCTAAGCAAGCATTAGAAACGTTGGATATTGAAAAGCGAAAAGAAATCTATAAAAAGTTATATCAAGAGTTAAGCGAAGATCCGCCTGTTATTTTCCTAAATAATAGTAAAGTTGTGTCTGCACATAATGCACGCATTCAAGGATTGCAAGAAGATAACTATAACGGTATTTTGTTAAGTTTACCTAAATTAAAGATAGAACAATAATTTTGTAAAAATTCTAAAAATATTTATTTAGAAAGAATTGACAAAATATAACGGAAGATATAAGCTAATAACCATAAAGTCTACCGGAAAGGTCGGAATAGGATTGTTACCCCTCAAAAACATCTATTTTTTTACGATTAAAACCGACTTTTCCGATTGGCTATAAATGTGCTGTGGGAGGCATACATAAGCTTATAAGTTCAAAGGGTATAACTATTAAACAGTTAGGGTGGGGACAATGAAGAAAAAGACAAAAAAATGGGCTGGTGTATTTTCGGTATTACTGAGTAGTTCGCTTGTGTTATCTGCTTGTGGGGGACAGGAGGATACGGCTTCTACAGAACCAGTAAAAAAACAGGATTTAAAAGACGCTAAGATTGAATCAATTCCAGCTACAGATAAAAAGAAAAGTCCAGAGAAAGCAAATCAGCGAAAAGATACTTTTATTACAGCCATTTCTAAGCCAGGGGGAGTTTTCCTTCCGTATTTCCAAGATAATGGTTGGGATGGAAATGTAACGTCTGTTATCTTTGCATCACTAGTAACAACAGACAAACAAAGTAAACCTGTTCCGGACCTTGCAGAAAAATGGGATATTTCTGCTGACCAGTTAACATATACATTCCACTTACGTAAAAATTTAAAATTTAGTGATGGGTCGCCTTTAACCGCGGATGACGTAGCATTTACACTAACACTACTTCATGATAAAGCGTATGAAGGTGGATTGGATATTGCTCAGTATGCTGTTAAAGGCGGGAAAGAATATAAAGAAGGAAAAGCAACTTCTATTGAAGGAATCCAAGTTGTTGATCCACAGACAATTAAAATTACAACTGAAAAGGTTAATTCACAGGCGCTAACTAATTTAGGTGGCCCAGTACTATCAAAAGCTTATTATGGAAAAGATTATAAACAAAATACAAGTTTAGACTATTTAAAAGCATTATATGGGCAACCAATTGCAGCGGGTCCATATAAATTTGAAAAATATGTTCCAGGTCAAGAAGTACGCTTTGTTGCTAACGAAAATTATTATGCAGGTAAACCAAAAATCAAAAACTTTATTTACAAAATCACATCAGGTGATACTGGATTCCAATTATTCCAAACAGGTGAACTGGACTATAGTGGATTTAGAGCGAAACCTGAGAATATAGACCAATTAAAAGGATTAGAGTTTGCAAATATTAATCTTGAATCATCAAGTGATATTGCTTATATCTATGTAAATAATAAGAAGTCGTATTTGAAAGATAAAAAGGTCCGCCAAGCACTTACTTATGGATTAGACCGTAAGAAGTATGTGGATACAGCTTTACAAGGATATGGCTCTGTTGCTAACGTACCAATTGCTCCAGTTTCATGGGCATATACAGAAGAAGGTATTAATAAATATCCACACGACGTAGAAAAGGCTAAAAAATTATTGGATGAGGCTGGTTGGAAAGTAGGTTCTGACGGGGTTCGTGAAAAAGATGGTCAAAAGTTAAAATTAACATACTACGCATCAAATACAGGTAAAACAAATGATATCTTTATTCCAATCGCAAAAGAAAGTTACAAAGAAATCGGTGTTGAATTAAATCCAGAGTTGATGGATTTTAATACGATGCTTTCAAAAGTAGGAAAAGGCGACTACGATTTAGCGGCAGTTTCAACACCAGGAATTAGTGATCCAAGTGAAGTTGTAAGTGAGTACTTATCAACTAATCCAAAAAGTGATACGGGTTATAATAATCCGAAAGTAGATGATTTGATTGTAAAAGGTATAGGGACGACAGATATTGAAAAACGTAAAGCAATTTATAAAGAACTGTATAAAGAGTTAAGTGATGATCCACCAGTTATTTTATTAAACTATCGTAAACTACTTTATGCTCATAATGCACGTATAAAAGGAATTGATCCAGAAAAGTACGATAGCATCAGTTCCAACTTACCAGTGTTATCTATTGAACAATAAGGGTTGACCTAAATAATAGAAGACGTTTTTTCACACAGCAAGGGAATAGTAGCTGTTTTGAAAAAATGTTCTTCTATTTTTAAGTAAATAGGATTGGGGAGACAAAAGGTGAAAACATATATCATTCGTAGGTTCCTTCAAATGATCCCTACATTGTTTGGTACATCTATTATTATTTTTTTCTTATTTGCACTTTTGCCGGGGGATTACATTGATTCAAATCCAAAGTTAACACCAGAGAGAGCTCAAGAGTTAAGGGAATTATATGGCTTAAACAAACCAATTATTGAAAGGTATTTTCACTGGTTAGTGAATGCTTTGCATGGTGATTTTGGATTTTCTTTACAGTATCAAGAACCGGTAACTTCATTACTTAATAAATTTATTTGGAATACATTTATCGTTGCTGTTGCAGCTTTATTTTTCACTTGGATTATTGCTCTTATTATTGGGGTTATTTCTGCAACAAAGCAGCATTCTTGGTTTGATAGATTGGTAACGATCGGTGTCTTTGCAGCAATGTCATTTCCATCATTCTTTATCGGGTTATTTTTAATTAAATTATTAGCAGTTGATTTAAAGTTATTACCTATTGGTGGCATGATTGATATTGGGAGTAACTCAACAGGGATAGCATACATATTAGAAGTATTACGTCATATGATTCTACCGGTGTTTATTTTAACGCTTCTTGGTGTAGGATCGTTAACACGATATTTTAGAACTGGCATGTTGGATGTTATTAGGCAAGATTATATTCGTACTGCTCGTGCAAAAGGCTTAAAAGAAAGAACTGTTATTTATAAACATGCATTGAAAAATGCAATTTTGCCAGCAATTACATTACTCGCTTTTGAATTACCAGGTTTATTTTCAGGAGCTATTATTATTGAACAGATTTTTAACTGGCCAGGAATCGGTAGCATTCAATTAGAAGCATTAAACTTCCGTGATTATACGGTATTAATGGCCTTTACGATGTTTCTTTCATGTTTAACAATTATGGCAAATTTTTTAGCGGATATTGTATATGCGTTTGTTGATCCAAGAATTCGCTTGAAGTAAGGGGGGAAAGATATGGAGACTATTACACCAATAATAGAGAAAAAGAAAGAACGGAAAAAGGGAAACGAATCATCACCATGGCGCCAAGCGTATAAAAAAATTAAGAAAAATAAGATGGCATTGTATGGATTATACATTTTAATATTTATGTTTTTATTTAGTTTTATCGGTCCAATCTTTTCACCATATGCTGATGGAAAAGTACAAGTAACACAAATTAATAAACCACCCAACCTATCACATTGGCTTGGAACAGATCAGTTGGGACGGGATATTTTAACTAGACTTATGCAAGCAGGACGTATTTCATTAACAATTGGTTTAGCGTCGATGCTACTATCTGTTATACTAGGTGCTCTATTAGGAGCAATTGCTGGTTTTTATCGAGGTATTGTAGACCATTTAATTATGCGTGTTGCAGATGTCTTAATGTCCATTCCGGGATTACCGTTACTTATTATAATGGGAGCAATCTTATCAGAATGGAAATTACCATCGGAATACCGTTTATATGTTGTAATGATTATTTTAAGTTTAGTAGGATGGCCAGGACTTGCCCGTCTTGTGAGAGGACAAATTTTAACGTTGCGGGAGCAATCCTTTATGCAAGCAGCAGATGTATTAGGATTAAAGGATTCTCGGAAAATTATTCATCATTTAGTTCCTAACGTCTTACCGTTGCTTATTGTTGTAGCAACTTTGGGTGTGGCTGGATCTATTTTAAGTGAATCCGCACTAAGCTACTTAGGTCTCGGCGTCGTCCCACCTACACCATCATGGGGAAACATGATTAGTGCAGCGAACTCATTGCTTGATTTCCAAAAGCGTCCGTGGTTATGGATTCCGCCTGGTTTTGCAATCTTTATAACAGTTGTATCAATTAACTTACTTGGTGATGCACTTCGTGATGCGTTAGATCCAAAGATGAGACGGTAGGTGAGAGAATATGAGTAAAGCGGTAGTAGAGCTGAAAGACTTACAAACACACTTTCAGACAGAAGAAGGGACAGTAAAGGCTGTGAATCACGTTAGCTTTGCAGTTCGAGAAGGTGAAACTGTTTGTGTTGTAGGTGAATCGGGTTGCGGGAAAAGTGTAACAGCCTTATCTATTATGGGAATTATTGCTGAATCAGGCAGTGTAGTAGGCGGAGACATTTTATATGAAGGAAAAAGTCTTTTAGGAATGAAAGAGAAAGAGCTTCGTAGTTTACGAGGAAATGATATTGCGATGATTTTCCAAGAACCGATGACATCGCTAAATCCGGTCTTTACTGTAGGTGAACAAATTGTAGAAACGTTAAGAGAGCATGAATTACTTAGTAAAAATGAAGCGTATAAGAAAGCAATTGAGTTAATTCGTAAAGTCGGCATAGCCCGTGCGGATGAAATCGTCCATTCTTATCCGCACGAACTAAGCGGCGGCATGTTACAGCGTATTATGATTGCTGTTGCACTTAGTTGTAATCCTAAGTTATTAATTGCTGATGAACCGACAACGGCTCTTGATGTTACGATTCAAGCTCAAATATTAGACTTATTAAGGCAAATAAAAAAGGAATTTAAAACATCCATTTTATTAATTACACATGATTTAGGCGTTGTAGCAGAAATGGCTGATTACGTTGTCGTTATGTATGGTGGGAAAGTTATTGAAGAAGCACCGGTACTAGAGATATTCCAAAATCCGAAACATCCATATACGAAAGGATTGTTGAAATCAAAACCAGTGATGGGAAAACGAATAGATAAACTATATTCTATTCCAGGGCAAGTTCCTAATTTAGTTGGTTTGGATGAGTTTTGCTACTTTAGCGGTCGTTGTGAGCATTGTATGGAAGTATGTAAAGAAGAAGCACCAAATTTGAATATACATGATGAGAATCATAAAGTAGCTTGCTGGTTATATGAGGAGCGTGCGGGACAATGAGTGAACCATTATTAGAAGTAAAAAACTTAAAAACATATTTTCCAATTAAAGGCGGCATATTTAGTAGAACGGTTGGACATGTAAAAGCAGTTGATGGAGTAAGTTTTACTATTAATAAAGGCGAAGTATTCGGCCTCGTTGGTGAATCAGGAAGCGGAAAAACGACGATAGGAAAAACAATTTTACGTCTCGTCCAAAAAACGGAAGGGGAAGTGAAGTTTAAAGGGCAAGATGTTCACTCTTTATCGAAAGAAGAATTGAGAAAACATCGTCCTAATATGCAACTCGTATTTCAAGATCCATTTAGCTCATTAAATCCGAGAATGAGAATTGGAGAAGCACTTGGTGAGCCGATGTTGGCTCACGGACTAGCGACGAAAGAAAATGTGCGTGAAAAGGTGATAGAAGTATTAGAGTTATGTGGCTTAGCCCCATATCATATTGACCGGTACCCTCACGAGTTTTCTGGTGGACAACGTCAGCGTATTGTTATCGCAAGAGCTATGGTATTAAACCCAGAGTTTATTGTAGCTGACGAACCTGTGGCAGCACTAGATGTATCTATTCAAGCACAGATCATTAATTTATTTAGTGAGCTACAGGAGAAAAAGGGACTATCTTATTTGTTCATTTCACATGATTTAAGCGTAGTAGAGCATTTATGTACGAAAATTGGAATTATGTATTTAGGAACGATTGTGGAAACAGCGCCACGTGATGAGTTATTTACAAACCCGCTTCATCCGTATACAAAAGCATTGTTATCCGCTGTGCCAATACCAGATCCAACAGTGAAGCGAGAGAGAATCATACTAGAGGGGGATATTCCAAGCCCAGCAAATCCACCTTCGGGTTGTCGCTTTCATACGCGATGCCCGTTTGCAACAGATGTTTGTAAACAAACGGTACCGGAATTCCGTAATGTTGGTGAAGAGCACTTTGTTGCTTGTCACCATGTATAAAAGAGAAGGACTCTTTCAGAGGTTGAAAGAGTCCTTTTTTCATTTACTAGATGAAGTTTGTTTCAATACAAATTGCTCGATTGCATGAGCAACACCATGTTCATTGTTTGTTAATGTTACAACATCACATAGTTTTTTTACATCTTCTTCAGCATTTCCCATTGCAACTGATAAACCAGCTACTTCTAACATGGGTACATCGTTAAAATTGTCACCGATAGCAACTGTATCTTCAATTGGTATATTAAAGTGGGCTGCCATTTGTTTCAGTCCATTCCCTTTATGCCCGTTCTTATCCATAATTTCTAAATTAGTAGGGGCAGATGCTGTAACCATAATATCAGTGTCTTCTTGTAACATACTTAATAGCTGTGCGCGATGCTCTGCATTAAATGTTAAAATGAAGAATTTAGATATTTCTAACTCTGGATTATTTACAACATCTTCGACTCTTTGGAAATCAGTAATTAAGTTTGATTTCTTTTGTTTTTCTGTAATTCTTTCAAGTTCCTCAAGTGTAACATCTAGTGCATGCTTGTTTTCTTCGAATGCTTGCATGACTTGATCTTGCCATGTATATGGAGAATAAACTCCTTTATTCGTATATAGCTTATACGGAACACCTTCAGATTCTAGTAACTTTGCAAGTTTGTACACTTTGTCGTTTTGTATACAACGCGAGTTAATTACTTTTCCATCCACATAAACAATTGCCCCATTGCTCGCTCCAACTGGAAGAGATAGTTTATATTCTTCCAACAGTTTTAAAGCATCCTCTTTCGCACGGCCAGAACAAATCATTACAATATGACCAGCTTCTTTTGCAGTTTGGATAGCTTGTAAGTTCTCTTTGGAGATTTCAAGATTAGATGATAGTAGCGTACCATCCATATCTAATGCGATTAATTTCAAAATGACCACCTCTTTGTTTTTATTATACATAGTTATATAGAGGAAACATATAAACTTATCTTGGAAAGATTGTATTTTATCTCGTATGAACTATCAGTAAGAATTTGATAGATTCCACCTTCTTAATGAAAGATTTATCTTAATTTGTAACAAAAGTAGAGGTAGGTATGGGTATGTTTCGTTATATGACTGTAATATTACATGAATGTTACAAACGTAAACTTAGTAGAAAGTGCATTAAAACAAGGTTTTTGAGGATGTTTATAAAAAAACGTAAAAAAAGTGTAATAAAATTTACGTAATTATATTGCAATGTAATAATAGTTATGTTACATTAGTGTTACAAACGTTACGTTATTGAATTTAATGTAACGCTAACATAAAAACTATGAAATAAACATTTCTTAGAAATTACATATAGATAACTTATTAAAAAGGAGGACGAAAGATATGAAAGAGCAAGTATTACAAGTAACAAAAGGTGACTTCGTAGGATCAGCAAGTGGAGCAGTAGTATTAACAGCATTAATCGTATTTCTATCAAGCGTATTAGTATAATAGAAGTTTTGTAACAAAAAACAAATGAAGGGAGAATGAAAAAATGAAAGAGCAAGTATTACAAGTAACTAAAGGCGACTTCGTAGGATCAGCGAGTGGAGCAGTAGTATTAACAGCATTAATCGTATTTCTATCAAGCGTATTAGTATAATAGGAGTTTTGTAACAAAAAACAAATGAAGGGAGAATGAAAAAAATGAAAGAGCAAGTATTAGAAGTAACAAAAGGTGACTTCGTAGGATCAGCAAGTGGAGCAGTAGTATTAACAGCGTTAATCGTATTTCTATCAAGCGTATTAGTATAATAGGAGTTTTGTAACAAAAAACAAATGAAGGGAGAATGAAAAAAATGAAAGAGCAAGTATTAGAAGTAACAAAAGGTGACTTCGTAGGATCAGCAAGTGGAGCAGTAGTATTAACAGCGTTAATCGTATTTCTATCAAGTGTATTAGTGTAATAGAAGTTTTAAATCCTACAAAATGAAAGGAGAATGAGGAATATGAACAGTGAACAAGTGTTACAAGTAACAAAAACAGATTTATTAGGATCGTTAGGTGGAGCGGTAGTATTAACATCATTTATTCTATTCCTTGCAAATGTATTAGTATGAGACATATAAATACAATCATTCAAAAAAAATAAAGACTCTAGCATATTAGTAAGTAGTTAATATGTTGGGGTCTTTTTTGTTTTCTCCTATATATCTCTCCAAAACATTAATAGTCTTCCTTTATCGCGTAAACGCTCAATTGGTGAAGTTTAATAATTAACCCTTCGTTGATTAAAATCTCCCTTTATTTCAAAGAGAAAAAAGTCGAATTTTATATGTAAGAAAAAAAGAGGAATTTGACAGAAAAGATAGAAAATTTTAAAGGTCAGAATTTGTTAGCTTGCTAACTAATTTTTATTAATCGATGTTGGAAGCGTTTTCGGTTGGTTTTAAGTATGGACCATTTAATCTATTTACAGGGGGATGAGGATTTTATGAAACAAAAATCTATGGATACGCTAGCTGCACAAATGGAGGACTTTTTTCCAGTACGTGATGTAGACCATTTGGAATTTTACGTAGGAAATGCAAAGCAATCAAGTTATTACCTTGCGAGAGCATTCGGATTCAAAATTGTGGCCTACTCTGGATTAGAAACTGGTAACCGTGAGAAGGTATCTTATGTTCTTGTGCAAAAGAATATGCGTTTTGTTGTGTCTGGAGCTTTAAGTAGCGATAATCGTATCGCAGAGTTTGTAAAGACTCATGGTGATGGCGTGAAAGATGTGGCATTACTTGTTGACGATGTTGATAAAGCGTACTCGGAAGCGGTGAAACGTGGTGCCGTCGCAATTGCTCCGCCTGTAGAGTTAACAGACGAGAACGGTACATTGAAAAAAGCAGTTATTGGTACGTATGGTGATACAATTCACACGCTTGTAGAGCGTAAAAATTATAAAGGAACATTTATGCCAGGATTCCAAAAGGCTGAGTTTGATATTCCATTTGAAGAGTCAGGTTTAATTGCTGTAGACCATGTAGTTGGTAATGTTGAAAAGATGGAAGAGTGGGTTAGTTATTACGAGAACGTTATGGGCTTTAAACAAATGATCCATTTTGATGATGATGATATCAGTACAGAGTATTCAGCATTAATGTCGAAGGTTATGACAAACGGAAGTCGTATTAAGTTCCCTATTAACGAACCAGCTGATGGAAAGCGAAAATCACAAATTCAAGAATATCTAGAATTCTATAATGGAGCAGGTGTACAGCATCTTGCTTTACTAACAAATGACATTGTTAAAACAGTAGAATCGCTTCGTGCAAATGGTGTGGAGTTTTTAGATACACCAGATACTTATTATGATGAGTTAACTGCACGAGTTGGAAAAATTGATGAAGAAATTGATAAGTTAAAAGAATTAAAGATCTTAGTAGATCGCGATGATGAAGGCTACTTACTACAAATCTTTACGAAACCAATTGTAGATCGCCCGACTCTATTTATTGAAATCATTCAACGTAAAGGTTCTCGTGGATTTGGTGAAGGAAACTTTAAAGCGTTATTTGAATCAATTGAAAGAGAACAAGAGCGTCGCGGAAATTTATAAAATTTATATCCACCAGCAGGAATTCTTTTGCTGGTGGAAATTTCATTTTCATAGGGAGGAATCATGATGAAATTTGTTACATTTCGTCTTCCTTCAAAAGAAATGCGAGCTGGATGGCTTGAAGGTGACAAAGTAATCGATATGAATCTTGCTAGTGGTGGAAAATTACCTTCTTCTATGTTCGCCTTTTTAGAGAAAGTGGATGAGTATGTAGAAGTATTGCATAATATTAAGAATCCGGAAAAGGGTATATATTCCTTAGAGGAAGTACAATTAGTGGCGGCAATTCCTAATCCGAGTAGTATTCGGGATTTTTACGCGTTTGAACAGCATGTAAAAACGGCACGCGGCCGAAGAGGGCTAGATGTTGTACCTGAATGGTATGATATTCCGGTTTTTTATTTTACGAACCACCGTGCTGTAATTGGTCCAGATGCTTTTGTAATTGGCCCGAAGAAATCTAAAAAACTGGATTATGAGTTAGAGATTGCTTGCGTAATTGGGAAAGAAGGAAGAAATATTTCTCGTGAGCAAGCAGAGGAATATATTTTTGGTTATTGTATTATGAATGACTGGAGTGCAAGGGACTTACAAGCAACAGAAATGAAGGTAGGACTTGGTCCAGCAAAAGGAAAGGATTTTGCAACTTCATTAGGAGCGCACCTTGTTACGAAAGAGGAATTAGATGTTTATCGTAACGGTGATCGTTATGAGTTAGAGATGACTGCTCATGTAAATGGAAAGTTATTATCGAAGGGGAACTTCCAAGATATTTACTATACATTTGCTGAAATGATTGAACGTGCTTCGGAAGACGTTACGTTATATCCAGGTGATGTGATTGGTTCTGGGACAGTAGGAACAGGTTGTATTTTAGAACTAGGTACGGAAGAGTGGCTGCAAGATGGAGATGTTGTAGAACTTACGATTACTGGTTTAGGTACATTACGTAATACGGTCAAAAAAGAAATGGAAGCAGGTGATGGGCATGTTTTATCGTCACATGGGGGAGCTACCTCATAAACGACATGTACAATTCCGTAAAAAAGATGGATCACTTTATCGTGAACAGGTAATGGGAACAAAAGGTTTTTCTGGTACGCAGTCTATTTTGTATCATCATTATATGCCAACGGAAGTAGGGCATACAGCATTATCTCATTCTTGTCAGTTGCAGTATGAAGAGGATGTTGCTCTTTCACATCGCCACTTCCGCACGAAAGAAAATAAAAAAACTGGCGATGCAGTAAGCGGAAGAAACTTTATGCTTGGGAATGAGGATTTATTAATTGGAGTAGTGACTCCAACAGAAAAAATGGACTATTTCTACCGTAATGGTGATGGCGATGAAATGTTATTTGTTCATTACGGAACAGGGAAAATTGAAACAATGTTCGGAACGATTCACTATCGAAAAGGTGATTATGTAACGATTCCAATTGGAACGATTTATCGTGTTATTCCAGATGAAGGAGAGACTAAGTTTCTTGTTGTAGAAGCAAATAGTCAAATTACAACACCGCGTCGCTATCGTAATGAATATGGACAATTGTTAGAGCATAGCCCGTTTTGTGAGAGAGATATTCGTGGCCCTGAAAAATTAGAGACGTATGATGAAAAAGGTGAGTTTGTCGTAATGACAAAGTCACGAGGGTATATGCATAAACATGTCTTAGGACACCATCCGTTAGATGTTGTTGGTTGGGATGGCTATTTATATCCGTGGGTCTTTAATGTGGAGGACTTCGAACCAATCACAGGTCGTATTCATCAGCCACCTCCAGTACATCAAACATTCGAGGGTCACAATTTCGTTATTTGCTCTTTCGTACCACGTTTATACGACTATCATCCAGAATCTATTCCGGCACCATATTATCATAGTAACGTGAATAGTGATGAAGTACTGTACTACGTAGAAGGAAACTTTATGAGCCGGAAAGGTGTGGAAGAAGGTTCTATTACACTTCATCCGAGCGGCATTCCTCATGGGCCACACCCTGGGAAAACAGAGGCAAGCATAGGGAAAAAAGAAACGCTTGAATTAGCTGTTATGATAGATACATTCCGTCCACTTCGTATTGTAAAACAAGCACATGAAACAGAAGATGAAAAATATATGTATAGCTGGATTGAAGAGGGTTCATATACTGTGAAATAGGAAAAAGAGGCATGCGCAATAACGGAGCATGCCTCTTTTATGGAATCGACATGTATAATAATACCAAAAAGAACTATAGAAAGATATATAGAAAGAATGATAAGGATAGCGCGTATTCATAAGAATTTCTACTTATTTCGACAAAAGTATTGACTGTGAAAAGTACTATGAGTAAAATGAAAAAGCGAATTAAAAATTTTCAGAAAATTTAAAACTTGGAGGAGCATGCTATGAAGCAAATTTTTCAAAAGAAGCCTATTGCAAAGTTAATGCAAGAGAGTAAACAAAAGACGTTAGCAAGAACATTGGGCGCGCTAGATTTAACGATGCTTGGAATCGGGGCAATTGTTGGAACGGGTATTTTTGTTCTAACGGGCGTGGTAGCGGCGAAACATTCTGGACCAGCTATTATATTATCGTTTGCGATAGCTGCGTTAGCTTGTGCCTTTGCTGCATTTTGTTATGCTGAATTCGCTTCTTCAGTTCCTGTCTCAGGCAGTGTGTATACGTACACATATGCGACGATGGGAGAAGTATTCGCATTTTTAATTGGATGGGACTTAATGCTTGAGTATTTACTTGCTACCTCAGCTGTGGCAAACGGTTGGTCCGCTTATTTCCAATCGTTATTAAAGGGATTTGGAATCCATATTCCTACCATTCTCTCCTCGGCCCCTGGTACAGGAAAGGGTGGAATAATTGATTTACCTGCGGTTCTAATCATTTTAGTGATGACTGTTCTTTTATCTAGAGGTGTTCGTGAAAGTGCACGTGTAAATAATATTATGGTATTTATTAAAATAGCGGTTGTTCTTATTTTTATCTTCGCTGGTTTTAATTATGTGAAACCTGAAAACTGGACGCCTTTTATGCCGTTTGGTTTAGATGGTGTAATGGCTGGAGCTGCTACAGTGTTCTTTGCCTTCATAGGGTTTGATGCAGTTTCGACGGCAGCAGAAGAAGTGAAACGCCCACAACGTGATTTACCAATTGGCATTATTGCATCTTTATTAATTTGTACGGTTCTTTATATTGTCGTTTCGCTTATTTTGACAGGAATTGTTCCATACGGACAGCTAAATATATCAGATCCAGTTGCTTTTGCACTTCAATTTATTGGACAAGATGGTTTAGCGGGAGTAATTTCAGTAGGAGCAATTACAGGAATTACAACTGTAATGCTAGTTATGATGTATGGGCAAGTACGTGTTTCGTATGCAATGAGTAGAGATGGATTATTGCCGAAACGTCTTGCTAAAGTTCACCCGAAATTTAAAACACCATTTTTAAATACGTGGACAACGGGAATTATTGCGGCACTGATTTCAGGATTAATAGATTTAAATGTATTAGCACATCTTGTAAATATGGGGACATTGTCAGCATTTGCACTCGTAGCTGTTGCTGTAATTGTAATGAGAAGAACTCATCCGGACTTACCGAGGGCATTTAAGGCGCCGCTTGTACCATTTTTACCAGCGTTAACAGTAATTTTTTGTTTATACTTAATGCTTCAATTATCCGGAACGGCTTGGATTAGTTTTGGGATATGGATGGTTATTGGTATTGCGGTTTACTTTTTATATAGCCGTAAACATAGTGCTTTAAATAATAGTAAAGAAGAAGAAGATGCAGCAAATCTATAAGTAGGGAAATCCATTCTAATTCTTTTAGAATGGATTTTTTTATTTGAAAATTTACATTTTTCTGAATTAGTTATAAGATAATTGTTGGCAAACGAAAGGGGTGAAATGATGAAAAATACGTGGCGTGAGTTAAGGGAGATGGACCGTAACGTATGGATTCGATTTATTGGAGAGACGTTAAATGGAATTGCGATGATGATGTTGATGCCTTTTTTTGCATTATATTTAAAAGATAAGGTAGATTCGTTATTGCAGGTCGGAGTGATTATGGCGCTTTCTCCAATTGCTGCAAGCTTTGGAGCAATTATAGGAGGAAGAATTGCTGATAAATATGGAAGAAAGCCAATTATGATATTTTCGATGGCGAGTAATGCGTTATTAATGCTCGGTTTTCTATTTATAGAAGGATTTATTCCATATGCGATTTTATCTATTTTTTTAGGATTAAGTAATTCTTTATTTCATCCAGCTGCATCAGCAATGGTTGCGGATGTAACAACGCCAGAAAAAAGAACTGAAGCATATGGTTTATTACGAATGGGGCACAATATAGGTGCTGCAATTGGCCCGATAATGGGTGCTTCAGTAGTTGTGTTGTCGAAGAACCTTGTGTTTATTATTGCTTCTTCTACGATGTTGTTTTATGCATTACTAGTATTTATTCTTATTCAAGAGACAATGCCGAAGAGCACGAATAACGAAGAGAATAAAGAAAAGGAACCAGGAGCAGTGTGGAAAATTGTATTGCGAGATAAGGCACTAATGATTTATTTATTAGCGGGTATTATTATTTCGATGGGATTTTCTCAAACAGAAGGTATGTTGCCACTGCACTTTGATAATGAAATGAAAGGTATTTTTGGAACTAACAATCCATATCCGTATTTAATGGCTTTAAATGGACTATTAGTTGTGTTGTTCCAATTTCAAATTTCAAAATGGGCCACAGATAAACCTGTCGGAAAGACGATGTTATATGGTGCATGTTTGTTCGGGATTGGTTTATTCTTTATAGGATGGTTACCGAAGTGGTTTGGAGAATTCGATATAAATGCTACAGTTATTTTAATTACATTAATGTTCGTTTATGCCATATATACACTAGGTGAGATGATCATGTCGCCTGTACAGATGACGTTTGTAGCGAATTTGGCCCCTGAGCATTTGAGAGGGACTTATATGGGAGCTGCAAGTTTACAGTGGATTACAGGAAGTGCATTCGGTCCACTTCTTGGAGGTTTTTTGCTAGATCGATTACTTGGGCACCTTCTCTTTACAATTTTAGCTGTAGGATGTGTAATTGCAGGTGTTGTATATGTTTCTTTAGATCGTCTCGTTGAACAAAGGCAAAAAAGCACACTAACCAAACAATCTTCTTAACGAGTAGATGATATACACGAAAAGGGGATTTCTACATATTTTAGGTACATAACTAAATTGGGTTGCAATTTTATATATTTATGAAAAAAGATAAGTGGAAAAAGTATAGAAAACCAATAAGTGGTGTCATTTAATTATTTGTGGAAGTTACATTTTATTTCAAATAGGAACTACCTATTTTTATAAAAAGTGCTAAAATAGAAAAATGAAAACAATTGGTTAGGGTGATTTCAGTGACAAAAATTAAATTAGGTTTATTATACGGTGGAAAATCAGCTGAGCATCAAGTTTCGCTACAAACGGCTCTTGCTGCTATTAAAGCATTAAATCAAGATAAATTCGAGATTCATCCAATTTATATTACAGAACAAGGTCAATGGGTACGCGGTGAGCGTATTGAAGGTGAAGTAACAGATGTTGAAGTTCTAAAAATGAGCGGTGCAGAAAATGCGATTTCTCCGTTATCATTAAGTACAGAAATTATTCCATCTGCAGCTTCTGAGGAAAATGCTATCGACGTTATATTCCCATTACTGCATGGACCGAATGGTGAAGATGGAACGGTTCAAGGATTATTAGAATTAATGAACATTCCTTATGTAGGAAATGGTGTTCTAGCATCTGCTGCAGGTATGGATAAAGTTGTTATGAAAAACATCTTTGCAGAGGCTGGATTGAAACAAGCAAAATATGCATCATTCATTCGTAGCGCATGGGAAAAAGATCGTGAAACAGCATATGAAAAAGTAGAAGAAGTATTAGGATATCCTTGCTTCGTAAAACCAGCAAACCTTGGTTCAAGTGTTGGTATTAATAAGTGTAAAAATCGTGAAGAGCTTGAGAATGCATTTGAAGAGGCATTCCAATTTGACCGTAAAATTATTGTAGAAGAGAATATTGTTGGACGTGAAGTAGAAGTGGGTGTACTAGGTAATGATGAACCGAAATGTTCAGTTGTAGGTGAAATCGTACCGAAAAAAGACTTCTATGATTATAAGTCGAAATATATTGATGGCGATACAGCGTTAATTATTCCAGCTGAAATGACAGAAGAAGAGTCTAATGTTATTAAGCGAGATGCGATTATTGCGTTCCAATCGTTAGATGGTGCTGGATTAACACGAGCTGATTTCTTCTTAACGAAAGGTGGAGAAGTATACATTAACGAAGTAAATACAATGCCAGGATTTACGCCGTTTAGTATGTTCCCTCTACTATGGCAACATACTGGATTACCGTATCCGGAATTAATTGAAGAGCTAATCGGTTTAGCGATTGAGCGTCACGAAGAAAAACAAAAAATTAAATATACAATCTAACAAAAAAGGAGGAGGCACTATTCGCAGGAATAGTGCTTCCTCTATGTAAGGAGTGTTTTTATGATAAATCGAACGTTAAAACAAGTAGAACAGATGGTAAATGGTACGGGATTAGCAGAGCGATATGAGGGAATTACTATACAAGGAGTGTCTATTGATACAAGAAAAATCGAAAAAGGAAACCTATATGTTCCGATTCAAGGTGAACGTTTCGATGGACATGCTTTTGTAGATAAAGCTGTTGAAAATGGAGCTGTTGCTACATTGTGGATGAAAGATGTAGCAAATCCACCTGAGAATCTTCCAGTTATTCTTGTAGAAGACACGCTATCGGCATTACAATTGTTAGCGAAAAGCTATCGCGATCAATTGGATGTTAAAGTTGTTGGTGTGACAGGTAGTAACGGTAAAACATCTACAAAAGATATTGTAACAAGTCTTCTTGCAACTAAATTCAAAGTTCAAAAAACAGAAGGAAACTTCAATAACCATATCGGGTTACCTCTTACTATTTTAAACTTAGAAGAAAATACAGAAGTAGCTGTATTAGAAATGGGTATGTCAAGCCGAGGGGAAATTGAATTCTTATCTAAGTTAGCTCGTCCAAATGCAGCTATCATTACAAACATTGGTGAGGCACACTTAATGGACTTAGGCTCTCGTGAGGCGATTGCTGAAGCAAAATTAGAAATTGTGACAGGATTACAAGAAGGTGGAGTGTTCGTATATAACGGAGATGAGCCATTATTGACAAATCGTGTTCCTGAAATGAATTTAATAGCTGAAACAGTTACGTTTGGTGATGCTAGAGCAAATGATTATTATCCAACAACTGTAACATTACAGGCGACCGGGACCCATTTTAAGATGAATAGAGACAAAAATATTTCATTCTACTTACCGGTGTTGGGAAAACACAATGTGTATAACACACTTGCTTCAATGGCAATTGCGAAACATTTTGGTGTAACGTGGGAAGAAATGAAACAAGGTTTAGTCACACTTCAAATGACAGGTATGCGTATGGAAATTGTAAAAACAGATAGTGGATTAACAATTATCAATGATGCTTACAATGCAAGTCCGACAGCCATGGAAGCAGCATTCCACCTAATGAATGGTTTAGATGGATTTGCTAAAAAAATTGTCGTGCTAGGTGATATGTTAGAGCTTGGAGATCAAGAAGTACAGTTTCATTATGAAGTAGGTAAATTAATCGATCCAGCAAAGGTTTCATACGTATTCACATATGGTAAATTAGGGGCTCAAATTGCTGAAGGAGCGAAAATTAATTTCCCTAATGAATGTGTAAAGGCGTATGATAATAAAGAAGAGTTAGTAAAAGAGTTGCAAACAGTAGTCGATGCGAAAGATGTTGTATTAGTAAAAGCATCTCGTGGTATGAAATTAGAAGAAGTAATTACGATGTTGAAATAATTGGTGTATATAAACAGGGATGATAGCCACGAAAATAGAAGAAACTTATAATAAGCGCTTACAGTAAATATAAAAAAATAAAAGTGAAGAAAAAAACTCTGAATATGAAAATAAGGTAACAGTTGGGTTTGCTTTTTACACATACAAAACTTATAATTGATAAAGTGTAATAACGTTTAGAAGTATTTTCGCGAAGAATATACGCCCGTTTATATACGTGAGCATTCAGGAAAAGGGCTTTTCCGCAAATTCGGAAAACGCCTTTTTTTAAATGATAAGTATAGGATAGAAAAGGAGAAGTAACATTGACAACATTTCGAGAATTAGGATTAAGTGAGTCTTTACTGCAATCTGTTGAAAGCATGGGCTTTGAAGAGGCTACGCCGATTCAAGCTGAAACAATTCCACATGCATTGCAAGGTAAAGATATTATTGGGCAAGCACAAACAGGTACAGGGAAAACAGCAGCATTCGGATTACCACTATTAGATAAAGTGGATACAAATAAAGAAGCAGTTCAAGGTATTGTTATCGCGCCAACGCGTGAATTAGCAATTCAGGTTGGAGAAGAGCTATACAAAATTGGTAAACATAAACGTGTTCGTATTCTACCAATTTATGGTGGTCAAGATATTAACCGCCAAATTCGTGCTCTAAAAAAACACCCACACATTATTGTTGGTACGCCGGGTCGTATTTTAGATCATATTAACCGTAAAACACTTCGTTTACAAAACGTTGAGACTGTTGTTCTTGATGAAGCGGATGAAATGTTAAACATGGGCTTCATTGAAGATATTGAAGCGATTTTAACAGATGTGCCAGAAACACATCAAACATTATTATTCTCAGCGACAATGCCAGATCCAATCCGTCGTATTGCTGAGCGTTTCATGACTGAGCCTCAACACATTAAAGTAAAAGCAAAAGAAGTAACAATGCCAAACATTCAGCAGTTCTATTTAGAAGTGCAAGAAAAGAAAAAGTTTGACGTGTTAACACGCTTACTAGATATTCAATCTCCAGAGCTTGCAATCGTATTCGGTCGTACAAAGCGTCGTGTCGATGAATTATCAGAAGCATTAAATTTACGTGGTTATGCAGCAGAAGGTATTCATGGTGACTTAACACAGGCGAAACGTATGTCTGTATTACGTAAATTTAAAGAAGGTGCTATTGAAGTTCTTGTTGCAACAGACGTTGCTGCACGTGGTCTTGATATTTCAGGCGTAACACACGTATACAACTTCGATATCCCACAAGATCCAGAATCATACGTTCACCGTATCGGTCGTACTGGCCGTGCAGGTAAAAAAGGTATTGCAATGTTATTTGTAACACCACGTGAATCAGGACAATTAAAAAATATCGAGCGTACAACAAAACGTAAAGTTGACCGTATGGAAGCACCGACACTTGACGAGGCATTAGAAGGTCAACAACGTTTAATCGCTGAAAAGCTTCAAAGCACAATCCAAAATGAGAACTTAGCATACTACAAGCGTATTGCAGAAGAAATGTTAGAAGAGAATGATTCTGTAACAGTAGTAGCTGCTGCTTTAAAAATGATGACAAAAGAGCCGGATACAACTCCAATCGCTTTAACATCAGAACCACCAGTTGTTTCAAGAGGTGGCGGTTCTAAAAAACGCGGCGGCAACGGAGGCGGATACCGTGATGGTAACCGTAATCGTAGTCGTGATGGACGCGGTGGTGGCGATGGCCGTAACCGTGATCGCAATCGTGATGGACGCGGCGGTGGCGATGGCCGTAACCGTGATCGCAATCGTGATGGCGGTAGCCGTGGTCGTAAAGGTGAAGGTCAAGGTCGCCCTGGATCTTCAAATGGACGCGGGGAAAGAAAACATCATAGCCGTCCGCAAGCTTAATAAAAAAAGAGAATGCCCTTTACCGGCATTCTCTTTTTTTATTTCTCTAATTGTACATACTACATAATAACTTGTGTAGAAAAGAGGTGTTACATGCTTGTAAGACTTGGGTATGTCGCGATGAGTGTACATTTAAAGAATGCGTCTCCATCTCAAACGATGACGTACGCGCAGTTTCAAAAAATAGATGATCGGGAAGCAGCGATTCGTAAACTTGAAAGAATTGCTAATTCGAATTTGGAAAACTGTTTACGACTATTAAAGCATAATAAAGGACATGACATATCGTTCTTTCGACTTAGTTCCAAGTTGATTCCTTTAGCAAATCATGAGGAGTTGTTAGATTGGAACTACATTCGTCCATTGAAAGAAAATTTAAAAGTGCTAGGTGAATACGCAATTCGTATGAACATGCGAATTGATTTCCATCCAGATCATTTTGTCGTACTGAATTCACCTGAAGAGAGTATTTTTAAACAATCCGTAAAGACATTGCAGATGCATAAAAAATTATTAAAAGGTATGGGGATTGAACATAAACAGAGGTGTGTATTACATGTGGGTGGAGGTTATAAAGATAAGGAACTTGCATTAGAACGTTTTATAGAAAATTGGTCGAGTGTTCCGAGAGGTATTCAAGAGATGGTCATATTAGAAAATGATGACACGACCTTTTCTTTAGAAGAAACATTGTATTTAGGTGAGAAGTTAGATATTCCAGTCGTGTTTGATTTGCATCACCACATGATGAATAATAATCAAGAAGATTGGCATGAAGATTGGGCGCGTGTTGTACATACGTGGGAATCGTCTTTGTTACCAGTGAAAATGCACATTTCTAGTCCTAGAGAGGGAAAAGACCCGAGAGCACATGCAGACTTTATTGATGTAGATACTTTTTTATCTTTTTTAAAAAGGATAGAGGGAAGTGTTCCGCAAATTGATTGTATGATTGAGGCGAAGAAGAAAGATGAGTCTTTATTTCAACTCATGAGAGATTTAAGTAAACAAACAGGTGTGGAAATTGTCGATGGTGCGAGCTTCTATATCAAATAAGCTCTGCACCATCGAGTTTTTTTGTTAATAAAGGGGTGCAAATACCACCAATGATCAATCCTGTTAAATGGCTGATAGGATTAGCAGAGGGATTGAAGAAAGTGAATAGTAGTAATATACATATCATGATTGAAAAAATAGCAATGTCTCTCGGATTGGAAGAACGATAACGACTATACAATAGAAATAATTGTGCACCTAGCAATCCGAAAATACCGCCAGATGCCCCGGCATGAATATATTCAAGAGGCATAATAAGATAAGTAGAAATATTTCCGAGAATACCAGAAAGAAAAAAAATAATGATGAAAGAAAAGTGCCCAAGTTGTTTTTCAATAGAAGAGCCAAGCACGAATAAACAAATACTATTAGCAAGAAAATGTTGTAAGTCTATATGTACAAGCAGAGAAGTTATGAGACGCCACCATTCTCCTTTAGCGATATATTCATTATAGGCTGCCATAGGAAAGAGGAAAAAATCGGCTAACATAATCATGATTAATTGTATAAGAAGTAAAGCGATGACAATTGGTTGTAAGGAAATGCGGGCAGATGGTATTAGCATGGTTGAGTATCACTCCTTTTGCATCAGAAAGATTCTCTGTTATTCTTACAATATGAAAAAAGAAAGCTAAATAGAAGAAGGGGAGTTTGAAATGATTGTAGGGATTGGAATCGATATTATTGAATTAAATCGAATTGAAAAAATGCTAGATGGAAAGCTGAAATTTATGGAACGTATTTTAACTGAAAGTGAGCGGAATGTCGCTAAGGAACTGAAGGGAAGTCGCCTTACAGAGTTTGTAGCTGGAAGATTTGCAGCGAAAGAGGCGTATTCAAAGGCAGTAGGAACTGGCATTGGGAAAGAAGTGAGTTTTTTAGATATCGAGGTAAAAAATGATGATAGAGGTAAACCGATCCTTATTACAAGTACAGAGCATATTGTTCATTTATCAATTAGTCATAGTAAGGAATTTGCTGTTGCTCAAGTTGTTTTAGAAAGCTCGTCAAGCTAGTCTGCATATTTTATACCTTTGTCTCATATATTTGAGGTAGCGATAAGGAAGGCACATCTTCCATTCATTTATAGGGGCAAAGGGGCTGAAGTGATGAAAAGGCATCTGTTTTTAGTTCTTGTCGGTTTATTAACCGTTTTTGTGTTGGCCGGTTGTATGGAAAAGAAACAAGATGATGTTGTGAGAGATTTAGAGGCGAAAGTAAAAGGGATGAAAAGTTATCAAGCTGAAGCAAAATTATCTATTAAAACAGGGAATGAGCCTCAGGAGTATAAGGTAGAAATATGGCATAAGGAACCTTCTTTTTATCGTGTGAATTTGCAGAATGCGAAAAAGGATCAGAGCCAAATTATTTTAAGAAATGAAGAAGGTGTATTTGTATTAACGCCAGCGCTTAATAAGAGTTTCCGTTTCCAAAGTGATTGGCCGCAAAATAGTAGCCAGGCTTATTTATATGAATCCCTTGTGAGAGATATTTTGCAGGATAAGAAAAACCTTACTTTTGAAAAAACAGATAAGTATTATATTTTTAAAACAAAAACAAACTATCAGCATCAAAACATGTTGCCGAGACAAGAGATTACATTGAAGAAAAGTGATTTAACACCAGTTTCAGTGAAGTTAATGGATAATGATCAAAATGTTCTTGTGAAGGTAGATTTCTCTAAAGTGAAATTCGATGCGAAATTTGATAAAGGTGCATTTGATACGAAACAAAATATGTCTAGAGCGCAAGTAGATGTTCAAACAACGGCAAAAGAAGACAAACCATTTGCTATTTTGTATCCACGTGATACGCCGCAAGGTATGACTTTGAAAGACGAAAAAGAGTTGAAGACAGACAGTGGCAAGCGTGCGATACTCACATACACTGGAAGTAAGAAATCCTTTACTTTAATACAAGAAAAGGCAAAAGTTGCAGAGGCGTCGTCAGCTATCAGTGTAAGTGGAGAATTGGTTGATCTTGGATTCACGATTGGAGCGTTGACGAAAGACTCTTTAACGTGGTCGCATAACGGAGTAGAATATATGCTCGTGTCTAAAGGTTTAGAGCCGAAGGAGCTATTAATGGTTGCTCGTTCAGTTACAGAGAAGCAGGTGAAGTAAACTTCTTAGACGTGGTGATATATGTGCACCACGTCTTTTCTGAGTTTGAAGGGTGGATTTCATAAAAGAAGCATATAAAAGAATAAGCTTCGCATATCGTGTATAAGGAAGTGTATTTATGGAAGAAGCACCATTTTACCGTGACACTTGGGTAGAAGTGGATTTAGATGCGATCTATAACAATATTACACACATTAAAAATTTCATTCCAAGTGATGTAGAGATTTTTGCTGTAGTTAAGGCTAATGCATATGGACACGATTATGTACCGGTAGCTAAAACGGCATTAGAAGCAGGGGCGACAAGGTTAGCGGTTGCCTTTCTAGATGAAGCTTTAGTGCTTCGAAGGGCTGGTATTACTGTGCCAATTTTAGTATTAGGTCCTTCCCCGCCTCGTGATGTCAATGTAGCTGCTGAAAATGATGTAGCGTTAACTGTTTATCAAAAAGAATGGGTGGAAGAAGCAATCAAACTTTGGGATGGTTCGTCTACGATGAAATACCATATTAATTTCGATAGTGGTATGGGGAGAATTGGAATACGCGAACGCAAAGAATTAAAAGGATTTTTAAAGAGCTTAGAAGGTGCACCATTCTTAGAATTAGAAGGAGTTTATACACATTTTGCAACAGCAGATGAGGTGGAGACTTCTTACTTTGATAAGCAATATAACACGTTTTTGCAGCAGTTAAGTTGGTTGAAAGAATTCGGAGTGGATCCTAAGTTTGTCCATACAGCTAATAGTGCTGCAACGCTACGTTTTCAAGGGATTACATTTAATGCAGTACGAATTGGCATTGCGATGTATGGGTTATCCCCGTCTGTAGAAATACGCCCCTTTTTACCGTTTAAATTAGAACCGGCGTTATCACTGCATACGAAGGTTGCTCATATTAAACAGGTGATTAAAGGGGATGGGATTAGTTATAACGTCACGTACCGAACGAAAACCGAAGAATGGATTGCAACCGTTGCAATTGGATATGCAGATGGGTGGCTTAGAAGATTACAAGGATTTGAAGTGCTTGTAAATGGTAAAAGGGTACCGATTGTAGGTCGAGTAACAATGGATCAATTCATGATACACCTTCCTTGTGAAGTGCCGCTTGGTACGAAAGTTACACTCATTGGAAGACAAGGTGATGAGTATATCAGTGCTACTGAGGTTGCTGAATATTCCGGGACTATTAATTATGAAATTATTGCAACGATAAGCTTCCGGGTGCCGAGAATATTTATACGGCACGGTAAGGTTGTAGAAGTAATCAATTATTTGAACAATATATAGAAGGTAGTATAATCTGCTTCTTGTCATTTGAGAGGACTGTTCATTGGTTAAGAATAAGTTCGTTTTTTGACGAGAAGCTTTTTACTTATCATTACTTTTAACATAATTTAACGTGAATTTTGCTAAGAAACTCTTCCGTTTCTTGTTTGTGATGAGATAAAAAATAAAAGAATATGAATGTTTTGTTTGTGAATTGGAAAACATAAGCATGGAATAAGGAAGTCTTTGCAACAGGCTCCATACAATGGTATTATTACAATAGGTGTCATATATATTTGGGTGTGTAGTTGACGGTGGAGGTGTATTTTTGTGTCCGAATCAAGTGTAACTACTGAAATCGTGGTTCGGTTGCCAAAGCAAATGGTAACGGAATTGGACGGAATTGGAAAACAAGAGAATAAGAATCGCCATGAACTAATTTGCCAGGCAACACAACTGTTATTGCGTCAACATAAGACGAAGAAACGCTACCAACATGAATCAATGCGACGTGGGTACATTGAAATGGGAAAAATTAATCTTGGTATTGCATCTGAAGCTTTCTTAGCAGAGTATGAAGCAGCTCATACAGTAGAACGCTTAGTTAGCGGGGGGTAATATTTTGATTGTAAAACGCGGCGACGTGTATTTTGCAGACCTTTCCCCAGTTGTTGGTTCTGAGCAAGGAGGCGTTCGTCCGGTTCTTGTCATTCAAAATGACATCGGAAATCGTTTTAGTCCAACGGTGATTGTAGCGGCTATTACTGCACAGATTCAAAAAGCGAAATTACCCACTCATGTGGAAATTGATGCGAAAAAGTACGGTTTTGAGAGAGATTCTGTTATTTTACTTGAGCAGATTCGAACAATCGATAAGCAGCGCTTAACGGACAAAATCACTCACTTAGATGAAGTGATGATGATTCGTGTAGATGAAGCGCTACAAATTAGTTTAGGACTAATAGATTTTTAAATCGGCAGTTTAAGTTGCTCTCCTTGAAGGGCAACTTTTTTTTATTATAGAGGAGGTTACGGTTGTATATGGAAATGGTAGATAATCGACAAGCGTTAATGAAAATGTTAGTGAAGGAATTAGGCTTTACCGAAAAGCAAGTTCGTCATGTTATTCAATTAACAGAAGAAGGTAACACAGTTCCATTTATTGCTCGTTACCGAAAAGAATGGACAGGCTCTTTAGATGAAGTGCAAATTCGTACAATTTTAGAGAGATGGCAATATATGATGCAGCTTGAAGATAGGAAAGAAGAGGTTCTTCGTCTTATTGATGAGAAGGGGAAACTGACAGGAGAATTACGTCAGCAAATTGTGAAAGCTACAAAGTTGCAAGAAGTAGAAGATTTATATCGTCCATATAAAGAGAAGAGAAGAACGAAAGCAACGATTGCAAAAGAAAAAGGATTAGAGCCATTAGCTGAATGGTTATTGTTATATAAGAAAGAAGATCCAAATCAGAAGGCAATGGAGTTTATTAATGCAGAGAAAGAAGTGCAATCTGCAGAAGAAGCATTACAAGGTGCCCAAGACATTATTGCAGAAATTGTTTCGGATGAAGCGGCATATCGTAGTTGGATTCGCAATACAACTTTCCGAAAAGGAATTATGTCTTCATCTGTAAAAGATAAAGAGAAAGATGAAAAGAATATATATGAAATGTATTACAGCTATGAAGAGCCTTTACAGAAAGTAGTGCCACATCGTGTATTAGCGATGAATCGTGGTGAGAAAGAAGATATATTGAGAGTTTCTGTTGTTCCGCCAGTAGATGAGATAGTAACTTTCTTATATAAGAAGGTCATTCGTGATAATGATTCTAAAAGTGCACATTATGTACAGTTAGCGATTGAAGATGGCTATAAGCGATTAATTCAATCCTCGATTGAAAGAGAAATCCGAAAAGAATTAACAGAAACAGCTGAGGAACAAGCGATACATATTTTCTCTGAGAACTTGCGTAACTTATTATTACAACCTCCTATGAAAGGGAAAGTAGTGCTAGCTGTAGACCCTGCATATAGAACGGGTTGTAAATTATCTGTTGTAGATGATACGGGGAAAGTTCTATATATTGATGTTATTTATCCGCATCCACCAGTTCGTAAATATGAAGATGCAAAAACGAAAGTTCTTTCTATTATAGATAAATATCAAGTTGAAATGATTGCAATTGGGAATGGTACAGCTTCTAGAGAAACGGAAGAATTTATAGTTGATGTATTACAGAATGTGAAACGAGAAGTCTTTTATATTATTGTGAACGAAGCTGGTGCGAGTGTATATTCAGCTTCCGATTTAGCTCGTGAGGAATTTCCGAATTTACAGGTTGAAGAAAGAAGTGCTGTTTCTATTGGAAGACGTCTGCAAGATCCACTTGCTGAACTTGTGAAGATTGATCCTAAATCAGTTGGGGTTGGGCAATACCAACATGATGTATCTCAAAAGAGATTGAATGAATCATTAACATTTGTAGTAGAGACGGCAGTTAACCAAGTCGGTGTGAATGTAAATACGGCTTCAGTTGCGTTATTGCAATATGTTTCGGGTTTATCGAAAACTGTTGCGAAAAATATTGTGGCAAAGCGTGAAGAAGAGGGGAAATTTACAAAACGAACAGACTTAAAGAAAATACCGCGTCTAGGTGCGAAGACATATGAGCAATGCGTAGGTTTCTTACGTATATTAGAAGGGGCAAATCCGTTAGACCGAACGGGTATTCATCCAGAACAATATAAAAATGTTGAATTGTTATTGAAGAGTCTAGGACTATCAAAAGATGACGTAGGACAACCTCAGTTACAAAAGAGTTTAGAAGAAGTAGAGATTTCTAAGTTGTCCCAAGAAACGGGAATTGGGGAACCGACATTAGTTGATATTATAGATGCACTCATTAGTCCAGAGCGAGACATGAGGGATGAGTTGCCTAAACCACTTCTGAAAAAAGGAATTTTGAAATTAGAAGATTTAAAACGTGGTATGGAGCTGGAAGGAACGGTTCGTAACGTTGTTGATTTTGGTGCTTTTGTTGATGTTGGTGTAAAGCAAGATGGTTTAGTGCATATTTCTAAATTAAGCACACAGTATGTGAAGCATCCGTTAGATATTGTATCTGTCGGACAAATTGTAAAGGTATGGGTAGATGATATTGATACGAAAAAAGGTCGTGTCGCATTATCCATGTTGCCAATTGAATAATAAGAGAAGAGAGCAGATAAAACTGCTCTTTTTTTATGGAATAGAAAGTGTAATGGATTATGAGCTTTGATGTATTTTGCTATAATAAAACCAGCATTCATTTAGTAATTTAATTTGATACCGGTTTTTTTCAAAATATGCGCGTTGCATTTGTTTTTTTAGCCACGTAGGCATAGGAATCCCTCCTTGTTTAATCCTACTCTCATAAATATAAGGTACTATTGATGAGAGGTTGGTGAGTGGATTTCTATTCATGCTATGTTTTTAGAAACCACGCTTCTTGAATGAGGATGGGTATATGTACTATTTAATATATGTATAAGAGAGGAGAAAAGTGTAAAAATATTTTTTTGTTTAGGAGGAATGAAAATGGATGAGCAAGAAATACAGCGGTTGGTGGAAGAAGTATCGATACAATACTTCGGAATGCCATTCTTGCATAAAGCTATGTTCAATAGTAGGCTGCGTACAACTGGTGGACGTTATCTATTGAAGAGTCACAATATTGAACTGAATTATCGATATTACGAAATGTATGGGGAAGAAGAATTAGTCGGGATCGTTAAACATGAACTTTGTCATTATCACTTACATATTACAGGAAGAGGATATAAGCACCGAGATAGGGATTTTCGCGAACTGTTAAAAGAAGTCGGTGCACCCCGTTTTTGTAAACGAATGATGAATGAAGAGAAGGGAAAAAAGATTTATATGTATGAATGTATGGAGTGTTTGCTTCAATATGTAAGAAGACGTCAAATTAATACAAAAAGATATGTCTGCGGAAAGTGTAAAGGGAAACTAATTCTGATAAAGAAAATATCTTGACAGTGAAAACGCAATCCAGTATATTATAAACATGTCACGTTTGTACAAGATGTTGTGAAAAAACATCTTGACTTACAATGAGAAATTTTATAAGATACAAATTGTCTTCATTATTCCGCAGTAGCTCAGTGGTAGAGCTATCGGCTGTTAACCGATCGGTCGTAGGTTCGAGTCCTACCTGCGGAGCCATACAGAGAAGTACCCAAGTGGCTCAAGGGGCTCCCCTGCTAAGGGAGTAGATCGCGAACGCGGTGCGAGGGTTCGAATCCCTTCTTCTCTGCCATACATATTGGCCCGTTGGTCAAGTGGTTAAGACACCGCCCTTTCACGGCGGTAACACGGGTTCGAATCCCGTACGGGTCACCACTTCGGAGGATTAGCTCAGCTGGGAGAGCACCTGCCTTACAAGCAGGGGGTCGGCGGTTCGATCCCGTCATCCTCCACCATATAAATTATATGAATAGTATTGTCGCGGGGTGGAGCAGCACGGTAGCTCGTCGGGCTCATAACCCGAAGGTCGCAGGTTCAAATCCTGTCCCCGCAACCAAATGGTCCCGTGGTGTAGTGGTTAACATGCCTGCCTGTCACGCAGGAGATCGCCGGTTCGACCCCGGTCGGGACCGCCATTTTAACTTCTGCTATTTGGCAGTTGTTTTTTATTGGACATTATGGTACAATAACATTTGTCTTTGAAAAGAAGATGGATATTTTGATGGGCTATAGCCAAGCGGTAAGGCAACGGACTTTGACTCCGTCATGCGCTGGTTCGAATCCAGCTAGCCCAGCCATTTACGAGCCATTAGCTCAGCTGGTAGAGCATCTGACTTTTAATCAGAGGGTCGAAGGTTCGAATCCTTCATGGCTCACTTTTGTTTTTTCCGCGCGGTCGTGGCGGAACGGCAGACGCGCTAGGTTGAGGGCCTAGTGGGAGAAATCCCGTGGAGGTTCAAGTCCTCTCGGCCGCATCGAAAAAATCTTAAAAAAGTACTTGCATTTGAAAATGTAGTATGATAAGATAATTGAGTCGCCAAAACACAACGACGAAAAAACATCATGAATAAGCGCCCGTAGCTCAATTGGATAGAGCGTTTGACTACGGATCAAGAGGTTAGGGGTTCGACTCCTCTCGGGCGCGCCAATTACGGGAAGTGGCTCAGCTTGGTAGAGCACCTGGTTTGGGACCAGGGGGTCGCAGGTTCAAATCCTGTCTTCCCGACCACGCGGGTGTAGTTTAGTGGTAAAACAAGAGCCTTCCAAGCTCTGGTCGAGAGTTCGATTCTCTTCACCCGCTTTTAGTTCTTTGAAAACTGAACGAAACAAACAACGTGAAACGTCAATTTTTATTTTTAGATGCTAGACAAACTAACTTTATTGGAGAGTTTGATCCTGGCTCAGGATGAACGCTGGCGGCGTGCCTAATACATGCAAGTCGAGCGAATGAATTAAGAGCTTGCTCTTATGAAGTTAGCGGCGGACGGGTGAGTAACACGTGGGTAACCTGCCCATAAGACTGGGATAACTCCGGGAAACCGGGGCTAATACCGGATAATATTTTGAACTGCATGGTTCGAAATTGAAAGGCGGCTTCGGCTGTCACTTATGGATGGACCCGCGTCGCATTAGCTAGTTGGTGAGGTAACGGCTCACCAAGGCAACGATGCGTAGCCGACCTGAGAGGGTGATCGGCCACACTGGGAC
>NZ_CAKLBZ010000001.1:250000-267500 GCF_921008455.1 Bacillus basilensis
GAGTGCGTAATAGCTCACTAGTCGAGTGACTCTGCGCCGAAAATGTACCGGGGCTAAATACACCACCGAAGCTGCGGATTGATACCAATGGTATCAGTGGTAGGGGAGCGTTCTAAGGACAGTGAAGTCAGACCGTAAGGACTGGTGGAGTGCTTAGAAGTGAGAATGCCGGTATGAGTAGCGAAAGACGGGTGAGAATCCCGTCCACCGAATGCCTAAGGTTTCCTGAGGAAGGCTCGTCCGCTCAGGGTTAGTCAGGACCTAAGCCGAGGCCGACAGGCGTAGGCGATGGACAACAGGTTGATATTCCTGTACCACCTCTTTATCGTTTGAGCAATGGAGGGACGCAGAAGGATAGAAGAAGCGTGCGATTGGTTGTGCACGTCCAAGCAGTTAGGCTGATAAGTAGGCAAATCCGCTTATCGTGAAGGCTGAGCTGTGATGGGGAAGCTCCTTATGGAGCGAAGTCTTTGATTCCCCGCTGCCAAGAAAAGCTTCTAGCGAGATAAAAGGTGCCTGTACCGCAAACCGACACAGGTAGGCGAGGAGAGAATCCTAAGGTGTGCGAGAGAACTCTGGTTAAGGAACTCGGCAAAATGACCCCGTAACTTCGGGAGAAGGGGTGCTTTCTTAACGGAAAGCCGCAGTGAATAGGCCCAAGCGACTGTTTAGCAAAAACACAGCTCTCTGCGAAGCCGTAAGGCGAAGTATAGGGGGTGACACCTGCCCGGTGCTGGAAGGTTAAGGAGAGGGGTTAGCGTAAGCGAAGCTCTGAACTGAAGCCCCAGTAAACGGCGGCCGTAACTATAACGGTCCTAAGGTAGCGAAATTCCTTGTCGGGTAAGTTCCGACCCGCACGAAAGGTGTAACGATTTGGGCACTGTCTCAACCAGAGACTCGGTGAAATTATAGTACCTGTGAAGATGCAGGTTACCCGCGACAGGACGGAAAGACCCCGTGGAGCTTTACTGTAGCCTGATATTGAATTTTGGTACAGTTTGTACAGGATAGGCGGGAGCCTTTGAAACCGGAGCGCTAGCTTCGGTGGAGGCGCTGGTGGGATACCGCCCTGACTGTATTGAAATTCTAACCTACGGGTCTTATCGACCCGGGAGACAGTGTCAGGTGGGCAGTTTGACTGGGGCGGTCGCCTCCTAAAGTGTAACGGAGGCGCCCAAAGGTTCCCTCAGAATGGTTGGAAATCATTCGTAGAGTGCAAAGGCATAAGGGAGCTTGACTGCGAGACCTACAAGTCGAGCAGGGACGAAAGTCGGGCTTAGTGATCCGGTGGTTCCGCATGGAAGGGCCATCGCTCAACGGATAAAAGCTACCCCGGGGATAACAGGCTTATCTCCCCCAAGAGTCCACATCGACGGGGAGGTTTGGCACCTCGATGTCGGCTCATCGCATCCTGGGGCTGTAGTCGGTCCCAAGGGTTGGGCTGTTCGCCCATTAAAGCGGTACGCGAGCTGGGTTCAGAACGTCGTGAGACAGTTCGGTCCCTATCCGTCGTGGGCGTAGGAAATTTGAGAGGAGCTGTCCTTAGTACGAGAGGACCGGGATGGACGCACCGCTGGTGTACCAGTTGTTCTGCCAAGGGCATAGCTGGGTAGCTATGTGCGGAAGGGATAAGTGCTGAAAGCATCTAAGCATGAAGCCCCCCTCAAGATGAGATTTCCCATAGCGTAAGCTAGTAAGATCCCTGAAAGATGATCAGGTTGATAGGTTCGAGGTGGAAGCATGGTGACATGTGGAGCTGACGAATACTAATAGATCGAGGACTTAACCATATAATATGAAGCAAATGTTATCTAGTTTTGAAGGAATATGCCTTCAATAGTTTGGTGATGATGGCAGAGAGGTCACACCCGTTCCCATACCGAACACGGAAGTTAAGCTCTCTAGCGCCGATGGTAGTTGGGACCTTGTCCCTGTGAGAGTAGGACGTCGCCAAGCTATTTATATCATCGCGGGGTGGAGCAGCACGGTAGCTCGTCGGGCTCATAACCCGAAGGTCGCAGGTTCAAATCCTGTCCCCGCAACCAAATGGTCCCGTGGTGTAGTGGTTAACATGCCTGCCTGTCACGCAGGAGATCGCCGGTTCGACCCCGGTCGGGACCGCCATTTTATATAAAGAAAAGAACGAAACATGTTGTTTCGTATTTTTTTATTTGTTTTAACAAAAAACTAATAAAGACAGTCAAACTATCCTTAGGAAAACTCCTAAGGACTTTTTTATATATTTAAAACCTGTATAATAAAGAGCAGAGAACATTGTGAGTAAAGTAGGTGAAGTCTGTGAGTAAATATGAAATAACAACAAAATCATCTGAGGAAACACAAAGATTATCAGAAAAACTAGGTGAACTTGTCGGGGCACAAGATGTAATTATTTTAGAAGGAGATCTGGGAGCTGGTAAGACGACTTTTACGAAAGGACTAGCAAAAGGTCTTGGAGTGAAAAGAGTTGTAAATAGTCCTACCTTTAATATCATTAAAGAATATAAAGGAAGATTACCGCTATATCATATGGACGTGTATCGCTTAGCAGAAAGTGAAGAAGACTTAGGTTTTGATGAGTATTTCTACGGTGAAGGAATTACAGTAGTAGAATGGGCTCATTTAATAGAAGCATATTTACCAAATGAAAAGTTACAAATTAGTTTATTCCATGCTGGAGATGACACAAGAAAAATTGTGCTCGAGCCAATTGGAGACCGATATATTAGATTATGTGAGGAGCTATTACAAGATGAAAGTACTAGCAATTGATACTTCAAATTACGTAATGGGCGTATCCCTTATTGAGGAAGGAAATGTAATTGGGGAAATCATTACGAATTTAACAAAAAACCATTCTGTACGTCTTATGCCAGCTGTAGAACAACTGTTAAAAGAATGCGGTGTAAAGCCGAAAGAATTAACTAAAATTGTTGTAGCAGCTGGACCAGGATCGTATACAGGTGTTCGCATAGGTGTTACAGCTGCGAAAACATTAGCTTGGTCACTTCAAATACCAATTGTAGGTGTATCAAGTTTAGAAGTAGTAGCTGCAAATGGTGTTAATTTTAATGGACTAATCTGTCCTGTATTCGACGGAAGACGTGGACAAATTTATACTGGCTTATATACATATGAAGGAGAGAATTTAACTTCTATAGAAGAAGACCGAATCATCCTTATTGTAGACTGGTTGCAAATGTTACAAGATAAAGGAAAGCCTGTTTTATTTATTGGTAACGATGTTAAACTGCACAAAGAAACAATTATCGAACATTTAGGCGATCAAGCTGTATTTGCTCCTTTCACTAAAAATAACCCAAGACCAAGTGAGTTAGCGTTCTTAGGATTACAAAAAGCAGAACAAGATGTACATTCATTTGTTCCTAGTTATCTTCGTTTAGCTGAAGCTGAAACAAAGTGGTTAGAAAGTCAAAACAAGTAGGAGCTTGCAGAAGATGGATATGATATTTAGAAAGATGGAATTCGATGATATTGCTCAAATTGTAGCTATTGAAGTAGCATCTTTTTCAACTCCTTGGACTGCAGATGCCTTTCACCGTGAGTTAACGATGAATGAACATGCACATTATGTTGTGCTAGAAAAAGATGGTCGTGTAATTGGGTATTGTGGATTGTGGATAATTATTGATGAATCACATATAACAAATATAGCCATTTTACCAGAATACAGAGGTCAGAAGCTAGGAGATGCTTTATTGAAAGAAGTTATTTCCGAAGCGAAAGCTCTAGGAGTAAAAACGATGACACTTGAAGTACGTGTATCAAATGAAGTAGCAAAACAGTTATACAGAAAATACGGATTTCAAAATGGTGGAATTCGTAAACGATACTATGCAGACAATCAGGAAGATGGTCTCGTAATGTGGGTGAATATATAATGGAAAAAAATACGATTATACTCGGCATTGAAACAAGTTGTGATGAAACAGCAGTAGCGGTTGTTAAAAATGGAACGGAAATTATTGCGAATGTCGTTGCATCACAAATTGAAAGTCATAAACGTTTTGGTGGAGTTGTACCAGAGATTGCATCCCGTCATCATGTAGAAGAAATTACAGTTGTGTTAGAAGAAGCATTAAAAGAAGCAAATATCACATTTGATGATATTGATGCAATTGCTGTAACAGAAGGGCCTGGTTTAGTAGGAGCGCTTTTAATAGGGGTAAATGCAGCGAAAGCAGTAGCTTTTGCACATGATATTCCTCTAGTTGGTGTTCATCATATCGCTGGTCACATTTACGCAAACCGTTTAGTAAAAGAAGTTCAGTTCCCACTACTATCACTTGTTGTATCTGGTGGACATACAGAGCTTGTTTATATGAAAGAGCATGGTTCATTTGAAGTAATTGGTGAAACAAGAGATGATGCAGCTGGAGAGGCATATGATAAAGTAGCTCGTACGTTATCCATGCCATATCCAGGGGGGCCTCATATTGATCGCCTTGCACACGAAGGAGAACCAACAATCGATTTGCCTCGTGCATGGCTAGAACCGGATTCGTATGATTTCAGCTTTAGTGGATTGAAATCAGCAGTTATCAACACTGTGCATAACGCAAAACAACGAGGAATCGAAATTGCACCGGAAGATTTAGCAGCAAGTTTCCAAGAGAGTGTAATAGATGTGCTGGTAACGAAAGCATCTCGTGCAGCAGAAGCGTATAATGTAAAACAACTGCTTCTCGCTGGTGGAGTTGCTGCGAATAAAGGACTTCGCACACGTTTGGAGGCAGAATTTGCGCCAAAAGAAAATATTGAGCTAATTATTCCTCCGTTATCTTTATGCACAGATAATGCAGCGATGATTGCAGCGGCAGGTACGATTGCATATGAACAAGGAAAACGTGCTACATTAGCTTTAAATGCAAATCCAGGATTAGATATTGAAGCATAGTTATACACAAAATTAACCACAGCTTGTGGATAAAAGCCATATTATCTGTTGATAATGTGGCTTTTACTGTGTATATAAAATGTTAATAACTTTTTTAGTGATTGTGGATAATGTGGAAAAGTTATTTCTGTGTTTATATATTAAAGGTGGATATGTGTATAACGTTGTGGATAAATCAAACGAAGTCTGACCTTTGAATATATCCTTTTTCGGGAAATAAAATAATGGTGAATATCTGAAAAGATATTTCGAGATAATCTTCTTTTAATTTGCGAATTGGTATAGATGTCAAACTTTGTCGGTAAATCGATACTTGGTGTCGAATCGTTGATATAGTTCCAGTTACGATGGACATATTCAAAAAACGTTCATGTACGATGACGTTGCTTCGCTCTAGAAAACAAAAAGGATGTCACATAGTCAAAAATCCCGACTTATGAGACATCCTCCTTATTCATACTCTTATAAATGCAATTCTTCCCATTCTGCCATACAAGCATCGAGTTGCTCTTGTAGTGTTTGTTTTTTTGTTGTAATTTCACTAGCCTTTTCATAATCTGCATATATTTCTGGTAAGCAAAGTTGATCTTCTAACGTAGCAATTTCTTCTTCCAATACTACAATGTTTTGTTCTAGCTCCTCAATTTTTCGAGTACGTTGACGCTCTAATTTTTTGCGCTCTTTTTCTTCGAGATAATTTAATTTTTCTTGTGCAACTGTCTTTTGAACCGGTGCTTCATCTTCTTGCTCTAATTCCGCACGTTCGATCATCTCATTTTTCTTTGCAACGTAGTAATCGTAATCCCCTAAATACTCCTGTGCACCTTCTGTTGATAACTCAACAACGGTTGTCGTTACACGATTAATAAAGTAGCGGTCATGTGAGACAAATAGAAGAGTACCTGGATAATCGATTAAAGCATTCTCCAAAATCTCTTTACTATTTAAATCAAGATGGTTCGTAGGTTCATCGAGAATTAATAAATTTGATTTTTGCATCATAAGTTTTGCAAGGGCTAACCGAGCTTTTTGTCCACCACTCAGAGAAGATACTGGTTTTAGTACATCATCCCCTGTGAATAAGAAGTTACCTAGTATCGTGCGAATTTCCTTTTCAGGTTGCAGAGGATATTCATCCCATAATTCATTTAATACGCGCTTCGAAGATGTTAAGTTAGCTTGTTCCTGATCATAATAGCCAACAGATACATTGGATCCGAAAGAAACATCACCATTTAATAGGGGTAACTTATTCACAAGTGATTTTAATAATGTGGATTTTCCAATTCCGTTTGGACCAACTAAAGCAACACTATCCCCGCGAGTTAAGCGCATTGTTACATGTTCAATAATCGGATCCTCATCATATCCGATGGTTGCATCCTTTACTTGTAAAACGTCATTTCCACTTTGTTTTTCAATATCGAAGTGGAAGGAAGCTGACTTAGAATCACCTAATGGTCTTGTTAATAATTCCATTCGGTCTAATTGTTTACGACGGCTTTGCGCACGTTTTGTCGTAGATGCACGAGCTATATTTTTTTGAACGAAGTCTTCCAGCTTAGCGATTTCATCTTGTTGTTTTTCATAACGTTTCATTTCCTGCTCGTATAGTGCTGATTTTAAGTCTAAATATTTACTGTAGTTACCAACAAATCGTCTACTTTCTTTATTCGAAATTTCATATACTTGTGTAACGAGTTTATCTAAGAAATAACGGTCATGGGAAACGATTAGTATTGCGCCAGGATAACCTTGTAAATATTGTTCAAGCCATGTTAATGTTTCGATGTCTAAATGGTTTGTAGGCTCGTCCAAAATAAGTAGGTCTGGTTTCGTTAATAATAATTTACCGAGAGCTAATCGTGTTTTTTGTCCACCGCTTAATGTGGAAATCGTCGTCTGGTGCGTTTCAACTGGGAAGCCAAGACCACTTAAAATCGAACGGATATCTGCTTCATATTGGTAGCCACCTTGATCTTTATAATCTAATTGCAATTGGTCATAATCAGCTAATAATCTTTCATATGTAGCCTCGTTTGAAAAGTTTTCTTCTTTTCCCATCTCTTGCTCTAGCCTTCGAAGCTTTGTCTCCATTTGTTGCAAGTGTGTAAAGACGGTTAACATTTCATCCCAAATTGTTAAAGACGTTTCTAACCCGGTATTTTGGGCTAAATATCCGATTGAGACATCTTTCGGTTTTATAATTTCGCCACCATCATGAGATAGCTCACCAGCTATTATTTTTAATAATGTAGATTTTCCGGCTCCATTTCGTCCGACTAATGCGATACGATCCTTCGTTTGAACTTCCAATTTTATGTTTGCAAGAATCGTTTCTGCACCGTATAATTTCGAAAGCGCGTTTACTTGTAATAAAATCAATGTTTTCACCTCAAATAATTTCTTAACTTTGCCATGTTTATATTTCTCAATCATACTAAAAATAGTGTATAGTTTAAAATACAGAGAGAATACTTCTTCTTTCTATTATACAAGGAATTTAATAAGTGCTAAACTTCTGTATTTGATTAAAGCATATGAATAAAGATAGGAAGAGAGGAGAGGTTATATGGAGCAGCAGAAAATTCCACAAGCCACTGCTAAGAGATTGCCTCTATACTATCGATTTATCCAAAACTTATCTCTGTCTGGTAAGCAACGTGTTTCATCAGCCGAATTAAGTGAAGCGGTAAAGGTTGATTCCGCAACAATTCGAAGAGATTTCTCATACTTTGGAGCGTTAGGGAAAAAAGGATATGGATATAACGTAAATTATTTATTATCATTTTTCCGTGAAACACTCGACCAAGATGATATAACACGTGTAGCGCTTATTGGAGTAGGTAATTTAGGGACCGCTTTCTTACATTATAATTTCACGAAAAATAATAATACAAAAATTGAAATGGCGTTTGATGTTAGTGAAGAGAAAGTTGGAACAGAAATCGGAGGCATTCCTGTATATCACTTAGATGAATTAGAAGAACGTTTATCAACTGATATACAAGTGGCAATATTAACAGTACCCGCTACAGTAGCGCAATCTGTAGCCGATAGATTGGCAGAAACAAATGTGCATGGTATTTTGAATTTCACACCAGCACGCTTAAATGTGTCAGACAATATAAGAATTCATCATATTGATTTAGCAGTGGAGTTACAAACACTTGTTTACTTTTTGAAAAATTATCCACAATAAAACGCAGAGGAAGCGACCTCTGCGTTTTATTATTGTTTTTTCTTTGTGAATTTAACTAAGATAAGGCGAAGTGCCAAATTAAAATCAATCGTTGCCATAACTGCAAATAGTATTGTCCACATATTCCAGATTGTATCTGTTACGTTCGTAATGGCGAAGCGTGTAAAGATACATCCTAGAAGGAAGTACAATGCAGCCATGAACAATGGTGAGTTTCTCATACTAAAAATCCTCCGATAAAGCCTTGCATTTTTTCAGCTTCTTTAATCATTTCTTGAATTTGTTCGTTACTTACTAAAACTTGAGCAACTGCAACTAATGTATTCATTGCAACATGAGCGGCAATTGGAACGATAATACGTTTCGTTTTTACATATAAGAAGGCGAATACGAGCCCCATAGCGGTGTATACCAATAAGTGAGTAAAATCAAAATGAATCGCCGCAAATACAAGGGAACTAATGATAGCGGCAATAAAGAAGTTAAACTTCTTATAAAGTGTACCAAATAAAATTTTTCTAAATACGATTTCTTCTAAAATAGGTCCGATTATAGAAATAACGATAAGGAACCAAGGTGTCGTTCTTGCGATATCCATAAGTCTCGCTGTATTTTCAGATCCAGGTTTAATACCTAATACATACATTTCGATCATGCCAGCAATACTTTGCGAGAAAAATGCTAAGAAGAACCCGATAAAAATCCAACCAATCGTAGCTGGAACAGTAGAACGCATCTTATCTAAATGTCTGTCGCGAATATCTGTTCTAAGTAACCAAAGTACGATACATAATGCAATAAAGAAGCTAATGATCGCCCAGTGACCAGTTATGAGTTGAAATTTCTCTTCCCTAGTAAATCCCCTGTTATCATAAAGTCCAGTTTTCAGAAGAAGTGGTAATCCAGCAATTGATGATAACTGCATTAAAATGTATGTAACGATAACCCACCAATATTGTTTTTTCAAATGGTTTAACCATCCTTTCTAACTCTAGTGTATGAGATAAGGTAGGATAACATGTAAATATGCTACCTACGATATAAACCTTACTTAAATTATGTTTTTTTTGTAAATCCTTATTTGAAATTATAATAGAAGACAGGAGAAAGTTGTGTTTGTAGCGAAAACAACTTAGGGTGTCCTTTCATATTGTAACATACGAGTAGTGGAAACAACGATTCATATAGTAAAGGTAGAAGAAGAGGAACTCTATATAGAAAAGTTTATAGCGTAATTTGCGAAAAAATTATGATTTTTTTACTTGCAAAAGAAATTGAGATTATTTATTATTATAAGTGTGTTAGCACTCGGGTGACTTGAGTGCTAATAAATAAAATTTACATAACAAAATGAGGAGGTTATTGTTCATGCTAAAGCCATTAGGTGATCGCGTTGTAATTGAGCTTGTTCAAGCGGAAGAAAAAACAGCAAGTGGTATTGTATTACCAGACACAGCAAAAGAAAAACCACAAGAGGGTAAAGTTATTGCAGTAGGTACTGGTCGAGTGCTTGAAAATGGTGAGCGTGTTGCTTTAGAGGTAGCAGCAGGTGATCTTATCATCTTCTCAAAATATGCAGGTACTGAAGTGAAATATGAAGGTACAGACTACTTGATTTTACGTGAAAGTGACATTTTAGCAGTTATCGGTTAATTATATAAATCTTAAAAAATCCAAGGGGGTCAATTATTATGGCAAAAGATATTAAATTTAGTGAAGAAGCACGTCGTTCGATGCTTCGCGGTGTCGACACTCTTGCAAACGCAGTAAAAGTAACACTTGGACCAAAAGGTCGTAACGTTGTACTTGAGAAAAAATTTGGTTCACCACTTATTACAAATGATGGTGTAACAATCGCAAAAGAAATTGAATTAGAAGATGCATTCGAAAACATGGGTGCGAAATTAGTAGCAGAAGTTGCTAGCAAAACAAATGATGTAGCTGGTGACGGAACAACAACTGCAACTGTATTAGCACAAGCTATGATTCGTGAAGGTCTTAAAAACGTAACAGCTGGTGCGAACCCAATGGGTCTTCGTAAAGGTATCGAAAAAGCTGTTACTGCTGCAATTGAAGAATTAAAAACGATTTCTAAACCAATCGAAGGTAAATCTTCTATCGCACAAGTAGCTGCTATTTCTGCGGCTGACGAAGAAGTAGGTCAATTAATTGCTGAAGCAATGGAGCGCGTTGGTAACGACGGCGTTATTACTTTAGAAGAATCTAAAGGCTTCACAACAGAATTAGACGTAGTAGAAGGTATGCAATTTGATCGTGGATATGCATCTCCTTACATGATTACTGATTCTGATAAGATGGAAGCAGTTCTTGATAACCCATACATCTTAATTACTGACAAAAAGATTTCTAACATTCAAGAAATCTTACCAGTATTAGAGCAAGTGGTACAACAAGGTAAACCACTTCTTATCATTGCTGAAGATGTAGAAGGCGAAGCGTTAGCTACATTAGTAGTGAACAAACTTCGTGGTACATTCAATGTAGTAGCTGTTAAAGCTCCTGGATTTGGTGACCGTCGTAAAGCAATGCTAGAAGATATCGCAATCTTAACTGGTGGCGAAGTAATCACTGAAGAATTAGGCCGTGACTTAAAATCTGCTACAGTTGAATCTTTAGGACGCGCTGGTAAAGTTGTTGTAACGAAAGAAAACACAACTGTAGTTGAAGGTATTGGAAATTCACAACAAATCGAAGCTCGCATTGGTCAAATCCGTGCGCAATTAGAAGAAACAACTTCTGAATTCGATCGTGAAAAATTACAAGAGCGTCTTGCAAAACTTGCAGGTGGCGTAGCAGTAATTAAAGTAGGTGCAGCAACTGAAACTGAGTTAAAAGAGCGCAAACTTCGCATTGAAGATGCACTTAACTCAACTCGTGCAGCAGTAGAAGAAGGTATCGTTGCAGGTGGTGGTACTTCACTTATGAACGTATACACGAAAGTTGCTGCTATCGTAGCTGAAGGCGACGAAGCTACAGGTATCAACATCGTACTTCGCGCACTAGAAGAGCCAGTTCGTCAAATCGCAATCAACGCTGGTCTAGAAGGATCTGTAGTTGTAGAGCGTCTAAAAGGCGAAAAAGTAGGCGTTGGTTTCAACGCAGCTACTGGCGAGTGGGTTAACATGCTTGAAACTGGTATCGTAGATCCAGCTAAAGTAACTCGCTCTGCACTTCAAAACGCAGCATCTGTTGCAGCTATGTTCTTAACAACTGAAGCTGTAGTAGCTGACAAGCCAGAACCAAATGCACCAGCAATGCCTGACATGGGCGGCATGGGCATGGGCGGTATGGGCGGAATGATGTAATTCCGTTTGTCCTAAAAAACATCCATTTCTATATAGAAATGGATGTTTTTTTATGTTTTTTAGAAAAGGAAATGAATTTCTGTAGAATTTTGTCGCTTTCTCTCTTGACCATATTGATACTTCATTGTTAGAATCTAGGAAGATAATATAAAACGATCCTTCATATATCCTCAAAGATAAGGTTTGAGAGTCTCTACCGGGTTACCGTAAACAACCTGACTATGAAGGCAGTGTGTCTTATATTTATAAAGAACGGAAGACTATCTTTCTTTATAAAGCCAGACCCCTGCCTTTTCTTTGTTATGAGACTAGAGGCGGAGGACTGGCTTTTTTTATTATATTAGTAATGCTTTTTGCCAAATTGGTGAAAATATTTATATACGAGAACTAACGTTGGGGTGATTATTTTGAAGAAGCAGCATGATACAATTATCGTTTTAGATTTTGGGAGTCAGTACAATCAGTTAATAGCACGTCGAATTCGTGAGTTCGGTGTATACAGTGAACTTCATCCACATACAATTACTGCAGAAGAAATTAAAGCAATGAATCCAAAAGGGATTATCTTCTCTGGTGGACCAAATAGTGTATACGGTGAAGGTGCATTACATTGTGATGAAAAAATCTTTGACCTAGGATTACCGATCTTCGGTATTTGTTACGGTATGCAGCTTATGACGCAACAATTCGGTGGTAAAGTAGAGCGTGCAAATCACCGTGAGTACGGAAAAGCTGTTCTTAAAGTAGAGAACGAATCAAAATTATATGCGAACCTTCCAGAAGAGCAAGTTGTATGGATGAGCCATGGCGACTTAGTAACTGGTTTACCTGAAGGATTCGTAGTAGATGCAACAAGTGAGTCTTGTCCAATTGCTGGTATGAGCAATGAAGCGAAAAACTTATACGGTGTACAATTCCACCCAGAAGTACGTCACTCTGAGCACGGTAACGATTTAATTAAAAACTTCGTATTCGGCGTATGTGGTTGTTCTGAAGGATGGAACATGGAGAACTTTATCGAAGTAGAATTAGAGAAAATCCGTGAAACTGTTGGAGACAAAAAAGTACTATGCGCACTTAGTGGCGGTGTAGACTCTTCTGTTGTAGCAGTATTAATTCATAAAGCGATCGGCGACCAATTAACATGTATTTTCGTTGATCATGGCTTCCTTCGTAAAGGTGAAGCAGAAGGCGTTATGAAAACATTCAGCGAAGGCTTCCACATGAACGTTATTAAAGTGGATGCACAAGAACGCTTCATGAACAAGTTAAAAGGTGTAGAAGATCCAGAACAAAAACGTAAAATCATCGGTAATGAATTCATTTACGTATTTGATGATGAAGCGTCTAAATTACAAGGAATGGACTTCCTAGCGCAAGGTACACTTTACACAGATATCGTTGAGAGTGGTACAGCAACTGCACAAACAATTAAATCTCACCATAACGTTGGTGGACTTCCAGAAGACATGCAGTTCAAATTAATTGAGCCTTTAAACACATTATTTAAAGATGAAGTACGTGTATTAGGATCAGAACTAGGAATTCCTGATGAAATCGTATGGCGTCAACCATTCCCAGGCCCTGGTCTTGGTATTCGTGTATTAGGTGAAATCACAGAAGAGAAATTAGAAATCGTTCGTGAATCTGATGCGATTTTACGTGAAGAAATTATTAAAGCAGGATTAGACCGCGAAATCTGGCAATACTTCACTGCGCTTCCTGGTATGCGTAGCGTAGGTGTTATGGGTGACGAGCGTACTTACGATTACACAGTAGGTATCCGTGCAGTAACATCTATCGACGGTATGACAGCTGACTGGGCACGTATCCCTTGGGATGTATTAGAGAAAATCTCTGTACGTATCGTAAACGAAGTAAAACACGTTAACCGTATCGTGTATGATGTAACGAGTAAGCCACCAGCAACAATTGAGTGGGAATAGTATTATAATAAAAGATCCATCTATTGCTCATGCATAGATGGATCTTTTATATTTTAAGTTAAATACGAACGAAAATATAAAAGTTCATAAAAATGTTCGTTTTTAAATTGACAAAAATACTTTCAAGAGTTAATATGAGTATGTAATTCAAACGAAAAGTGAATATTATGCCGTCGTATAATATCGGGGATATGGCCCGAAAGTTTCTACCTAGCTACCGTAAATGGCTTGACTACGAGGCGTTTTTATAAAGGTGAGGGGAATCTTATCTTTATTCATAGAACGCTTCCATGTATATGCAATGGAAGCCTTTTTTATTTTTAATAGATAAAAGAGGGCTAGGGAATTGCGGCGAGTAATCATATAACGGGGGAAACGTAAGATGAAACGCTATTTTCAGTTTGATGAACTCGGCACAAATTATAAAACAGAGTTCATAGCAGGTTTAACGACATTTTTATCTATGGCGTATGTGCTATTTGTCAATCCTGCTACGCTGTCACTTGGAAATGTTAAAGGATTACCGGCAGGTACAGGAATGGATCCGGGTGCAGTATTCGTTGCTACAGCATTAGCAGCAGCAATCGGTTCTTTAATTATGGGTATTTTCGCGAAGTATCCAATTGCTTTAGCGCCAGGTATGGGAATTAACGCGTTCTTTGCTTATACGGCAGTGTTAACGATGGGTATTCCGTGGCAGACAGCAATTGCTGGAACGTTAATGTCAGGTATTATCTTTATTATTCTTACTGCTTCAGGTATTCGTGAAAAAATCATTAATGCAATTCCATCAGAGTTAAAGTTTGCAGTAGCGGCAGGTATCGGATTATTCATTGCCTTCCTTGGATTCCAAAATGCCGGAATTATCGTGAAAAATGATGCTGTCCTTGTTGGGTTGGGGGATTTAACAAAGGGCACAACGTTACTAGCAATTTTCGGAGTTGTTACGACAATCATCTTCATGATTAAGAAAGTTAATGGTGCAGTATTCTACGGTATGATTCTTACAGCGATCTTAGGAGTGGCAACAGGATTAATTGATACTCCGAAAGCTGTAGTGGGAGCAATACCGAGTCTAGAACCAACGTTCGGTGCGGCGTTAACGCACTTTGGAGATATTTTCACTGTTCAAATGGGGATTGTTATTATAACGTTCTTCTTTATCGATTTCTTTGATACAGCAGGTACGCTTGTAGCGGTTGCGAATCAAGCGGGATTAATGAAGAACAATAAATTACCACGTGCAGGAAAAGCGTTATTTGCAGATGCGATTGCAACTGTAATCGGTGCGATCTTAGGTACATCAACAACAACGTCTTACATTGAATCGTCTGCAGGGGTAGCAGCGGGAGGACGTTCTGGATTTACAGCAGTTGTAACAGCGGGATTCTTCTTACTGGCACTATTCTTCTCGCCATTACTAAGTGTTGTAACACCAGCTGTAACGGCACCAGCATTAATTATTGTAGGGATCTTGATGGTTTCTTCTTTAGGAGAAATTGATTGGAAGAAATTCGAGATTGCAGTACCAGCATTCTTTACAATCATTTCAATGCCACTTACGTATAGTATTGCGACAGGGATTGCGATTGGGTTTATCTTCTATCCAATTACAATGGTAGTAAGTGGTCGTCGTAAAGAGATTCATCCAATTATGTATGTTATGGGAGTTTTATTCGTACTATATTTCATCTACGTTCGTAAATAAAAGGGGTTTTTTGAAAGGTCTAGACTTAAGGGGAGTCTAGACCTTTTTTGCGTCTTCAGAAAAACTTAAGGATTTCCGAGCGTTTTTCTTCAGAAGTTTTCCTATAATAGAAGTTAGGGATTAAAAAAGTAATGGGGGAGATATTGTGGCACACGAAACAATACTTGTCGTAGATGATGAAAAAGAAATTCGAAATTTAATTACAATCTATTTAAAGAATGAAGGATATAAAGTACTGCAAGCAGGAGATGGAGAAGAAGGATTACGTCTCCTGGAAGAAAATGAAGTGCATCTAGTCGTACTAGATATTATGATGCCAAAAGTAGACGGTATTCATATGTGTATGAAAGTAAGGGAAGAAAAAGAAATGCCAATCATTATGCTTTCAGCGAAAACGCAAGATATGGATAAGATTTTAGGATTAACAACGGGTGCTGATGATTATGTAACGAAGCCGTTTAATCCGTTAGAGTTAATCGCAAGAATTAAATCTCAGTTACGCCGTTATATGAAAATGAATGGTTTCGCTATACAAAATGAGGACGAGCTAGAAATTGGAGAGATGAAAATTAACAGCTCAACCCATAAAGTTATTGTAGAGGGAGAAGAAGTGAAACTAACTCCGAGGGAATTTTCAATTTTAGAATTGCTAGCCCGTAATCCAGGTATGGTCTTTAGCGCGGAGCAAATTTATGAAAAGGTTTGGAACGAACGATCTTTCCAGTCTGATAATACTGTAATGGTTCATATTCGAAAAGTACGTGAAAAGATTGAGGAGAATCCAAGGAAACCTAGATATATAAAAACAGTATGGGGAGTGGGGTATAAGATTGAAAAAGATATTTAATCCTTTTACTTATGTAAGGAAAACAAGAGAATTAATTGAGAAATTAGTAAAGAGCGTACGGAAGAGTATAAGAATTCAATTGATTACTACTTTTGCTGCTTGTGCGTTATTAGGAGTTTTGTCAGCAAAGGCAGCTGCGCCATTTTTTGAGAATGCGAATCGTCAAGCGACTATCGATTATCGGGCTGGTATGGAACGAATTAATCACCAAGCTCAAGGGGCGGCAAATAGTTCGGTTCATGAAAATAAATTAGAAGCTATATCCGATATGATCGAAATGGAGAATCAAAATTTAGAGCAAGGATCTAGAGCTTTAAAAATATTGGTTACTGATGAGAGTGGTAAAGTTTTATATAAAACGAAGCAGGCGCAAGAAGAGCAAATCGATTTGCATAATACGATTCGTAATGCAGCATCATTTGCGATTAACTATTCAAATGGTCGAGATGTATTTGAAAATACGAGAAAAGAATTTATAGCTTTTTCACCTATTACAATAGAAGATAAGAATTTATATATGTTCGTTAGTGGAATACCAGATGGTGTAGTAATGTATGATACGGAAGAAGGACCATTCCCATTTTTAATTGGTGTACTCGTGTTCATTTTCTCTTTCTTCTATATAACAAAGAGGAAGATGAAGCAAATTGAAGCGATGGCAGAAGGTGTAAAGGAAATAGAAAAAGGAAACTTAGCGTACCGTATTGAGAAGAAAGGTGAAGATGAGATTGCGTCTTTAACTGAGAATATTAATAATATGGCGGAAGAGCTTATGAATAATATAGAAAAAGAACGTAAATTAGAAAAGCAGAAAAATGAGCTTATTACGAATGTATCTCATGATTTACGTACACCACTTACTTCTATTATGGGTTACTTACGATTACTTCGAGATTCTAAATATGAAAATCAAGAACAACATGATGAGTATACGAGAATTGCTTTTGCGAAGTCGGAGCAGTTAAAGAATTTAATAGAAGATTTATTTGAGTATACGAAGTTAACGAATGAACAAGTTGTGTTAGAAAAACAAGAAGTATGTGTAAATGAGTTATTGGAGCAATTAATAGAAGAGTTAGTACCGCAAGCGGAAGAGCATGGACTTACGTTTGTTAAGAAGTTTCCTGAGGAACGTGCCTATGCAGCGATTGATTCGGAAAAGATGGTCCGTGTATTTGATAATCTATTAATGAACGCGATTAAGTATAGTAAAGATAATGGGGAGATAAAAGTTTCTCTTCAAAGGCAGCGCCGGGATATACAAATTGTAATTGCGAATCATAGTGAAGAGTTTACGAGAGGAGAGTTAGCGAGTTTGTTTGAACGCTTTTATAAGAAAGATCAATCTAGAAGTAGAGTAACAGAAGGATCGGGCCTTGGATTGGCGATTGCGAAAAGTATTGTTGAATTACAAGGTGGTAGTATTCGAGCTGAATATGAGGATGGTATTATTCAGTTTATCGTCTCGTTACCAATTATAGAAAGATAATAAACGAATAGAATGGTATATGATAAAAAGGCTTATTTTAAAAGAAATAAGCCTTTTTATATTT
>NZ_CAKLBZ010000001.1:270000-287500 GCF_921008455.1 Bacillus basilensis
TACAAATAGTCAGAGCCCGTTAATGGGTGATGGCGTGCCTTTTGTAGAATGAACCGGCGAGTTACGATCCCGTGCAAGGTTAAGCTGAAGAGGCGGAGCCGCAGCGAAAGCGAGTCTGAATAGGGCGTTTAGTACGTGGTCGTAGACCCGAAACCAGGTGATCTACCCATGTCCAGGGTGAAGTTCAGGTAACACTGAATGGAGGCCCGAACCCACGCACGTTGAAAAGTGCGGGGATGAGGTGTGGGTAGCGGAGAAATTCCAATCGAACCTGGAGATAGCTGGTTCTCCCCGAAATAGCTTTAGGGCTAGCCTTAAGTGTAAGAGTCTTGGAGGTAGAGCACTGATTGGACTAGGGGTCCTCATCGGATTACCGAATTCAGTCAAACTCCGAATGCCAATGACTTATCCTTAGGAGTCAGACTGCGAGTGATAAGATCCGTAGTCAAAAGGGAAACAGCCCAGACCGCCAGCTAAGGTCCCAAAGTGTGTATTAAGTGGAAAAGGATGTGGAGTTGCTTAGACAACTAGGATGTTGGCTTAGAAGCAGCCACCATTTAAAGAGTGCGTAATAGCTCACTAGTCGAGTGACTCTGCGCCGAAAATGTACCGGGGCTAAATACACCACCGAAGCTGCGGATTGATACCAATGGTATCAGTGGTAGGGGAGCGTTCTAAGGACAGTGAAGTCAGACCGTAAGGACTGGTGGAGTGCTTAGAAGTGAGAATGCCGGTATGAGTAGCGAAAGACGGGTGAGAATCCCGTCCACCGAATGCCTAAGGTTTCCTGAGGAAGGCTCGTCCGCTCAGGGTTAGTCAGGACCTAAGCCGAGGCCGACAGGCGTAGGCGATGGACAACAGGTTGATATTCCTGTACCACCTCTTTATCGTTTGAGCAATGGAGGGACGCAGAAGGATAGAAGAAGCGTGCGATTGGTTGTGCACGTCCAAGCAGTTAGGCTGATAAGTAGGCAAATCCGCTTATCGTGAAGGCTGAGCTGTGATGGGGAAGCTCCTTATGGAGCGAAGTCTTTGATTCCCCGCTGCCAAGAAAAGCTTCTAGCGAGATAAAAGGTGCCTGTACCGCAAACCGACACAGGTAGGCGAGGAGAGAATCCTAAGGTGTGCGAGAGAACTCTGGTTAAGGAACTCGGCAAAATGACCCCGTAACTTCGGGAGAAGGGGTGCTTTCTTAACGGAAAGCCGCAGTGAATAGGCCCAAGCGACTGTTTAGCAAAAACACAGCTCTCTGCGAAGCCGTAAGGCGAAGTATAGGGGGTGACACCTGCCCGGTGCTGGAAGGTTAAGGAGAGGGGTTAGCGTAAGCGAAGCTCTGAACTGAAGCCCCAGTAAACGGCGGCCGTAACTATAACGGTCCTAAGGTAGCGAAATTCCTTGTCGGGTAAGTTCCGACCCGCACGAAAGGTGTAACGATTTGGGCACTGTCTCAACCAGAGACTCGGTGAAATTATAGTACCTGTGAAGATGCAGGTTACCCGCGACAGGACGGAAAGACCCCGTGGAGCTTTACTGTAGCCTGATATTGAATTTTGGTACAGTTTGTACAGGATAGGCGGGAGCCTTTGAAACCGGAGCGCTAGCTTCGGTGGAGGCGCTGGTGGGATACCGCCCTGACTGTATTGAAATTCTAACCTACGGGTCTTATCGACCCGGGAGACAGTGTCAGGTGGGCAGTTTGACTGGGGCGGTCGCCTCCTAAAGTGTAACGGAGGCGCCCAAAGGTTCCCTCAGAATGGTTGGAAATCATTCGTAGAGTGCAAAGGCATAAGGGAGCTTGACTGCGAGACCTACAAGTCGAGCAGGGACGAAAGTCGGGCTTAGTGATCCGGTGGTTCCGCATGGAAGGGCCATCGCTCAACGGATAAAAGCTACCCCGGGGATAACAGGCTTATCTCCCCCAAGAGTCCACATCGACGGGGAGGTTTGGCACCTCGATGTCGGCTCATCGCATCCTGGGGCTGTAGTCGGTCCCAAGGGTTGGGCTGTTCGCCCATTAAAGCGGTACGCGAGCTGGGTTCAGAACGTCGTGAGACAGTTCGGTCCCTATCCGTCGTGGGCGTAGGAAATTTGAGAGGAGCTGTCCTTAGTACGAGAGGACCGGGATGGACGCACCGCTGGTGTACCAGTTGTTCTGCCAAGGGCATAGCTGGGTAGCTATGTGCGGAAGGGATAAGTGCTGAAAGCATCTAAGCATGAAGCCCCCCTCAAGATGAGATTTCCCATAGCGTAAGCTAGTAAGATCCCTGAAAGATGATCAGGTTGATAGGTTCGAGGTGGAAGCATGGTGACATGTGGAGCTGACGAATACTAATAGATCGAGGACTTAACCATATAATATGTAGCAATGTTATCTAGTTTTGAAGGAATATGCCTTCATAGTTTGGTGATGATGGCAGAGAGGTCACACCCGTTCCCATACCGAACACGGAAGTTAAGCTCTCTAGCGCCGATGGTAGTTGGGACCTTGTCCCTGTGAGAGTAGGACGTCGCCAAGCAACTGTAAGACGAGTCAGAATGACTCGTCTTTTTTGTGTTTATAACTTTGTATTAACCTCAAGGTACCATTTTAAGTGATCCCTCTTCTTTTAATCCTCTCATATTCAATTTCTTTCATCATTTTCGATGTGTAGTTTAAGATTTTCTATTTTATTTTTTGCAGAAGCAATCTGTCGGTGTGTTAAAATAATACAGTTATTTTTTGAAGTACTTTAGTATAGGGAGATTTAATTTTAAAAAAAGGAGATAATATGAAAAAGATAGGTGTAATTACTATAGTAGTATTAATCCTTCTAGCAATTGCTTATATGTTAGTCGGGAATTATTTTTATAACTATGCGTTGAATGCGAAACAAGAAAAAGAATTTTTAGAGGATAATCCTCATTTAGCAGAAACGGTAAATGCATCGGGAGATGTATTAGCTACAAATGAAGAAAAGAATGCGAACTTCGTATCGAAGTATAAGCCTAACACATTAACTATACGTTCTTTCGATAAACTGAATTTAACAGGTTATGAATATATGAATGAACAATCTAGTCATAAATGGGCGATTGTAGTTCATGGATACAATGGTAGAGCATCAGAAATGACGAAATATATTCGTAACTTTTATGAACAAGGCTATAATGTCATAGCACCAGATCTTCGTGGGCACGGAAATAGTGAAGGGAATTATGTTGGTATGGGCTGGCATGATCGTAAAGACATTTTGATTTGGATTCAACAAATTGTAAAGAAAGATCCTAATGCTGAAATAGCACTCTTTGGTGTTTCAATGGGCGGGGCAACTGTAATGATGACTTCAGGTGAAGATTTACCTTCTAATGTTAAAGTTATTATTGAAGATTGTGGATACTCAACTGTTATTGATGAATTTACTTATCAACTAAAAGATCTATTCCATTTGCCGAAGTTTCCTGTTATGAATGCGGCAAATACAGTTACAAAATTAAGAGCTGGATATGATTTAGAAGAAGCTTCAGCTATTAAACAAGTTGCGAAAAGTAAAACACCGATGCTATTCATTCACGGGGATGCGGATACATTCGTTCCTTTTGAAATGTTAGATGAAGTGTATAATGCTGCAAAAGTAGAAAAAGAGAAATTAATTGTTCCAGGTGCTGGACATGGAGAAGCTGAGAAGATAGATTCAAATACATATTGGAATACCGTATGGAAGTTCGTAGGGAGATATATTCCAGCATAATTAGATTTATATATGCGATAATCAGAAGGTAATACTTTTGATTATCGTTTTTCTATTTATAAATTCATTTTAGGTTTCAGTATATAAGGCTTGAAGCATAAATTTTTGAATTTCTTAGTGCCAGTGCTACAATGATTGGAAACTACATGTTAATGAGGTGTTTCTATGAAAATTGAAGTATGGTCAGATTTTGTATGTCCATTTTGCTATATTGGGAAACATAGATTAGAAATGGCTTTAGAGCAATTTCCGCATAAGAAGGATGTTGAAGTTGAGTTTAAAAGTTTTGAATTAGACCAAAATGCTCCAATCTATTCTGGAACAAGTATTAATGAAGTACTTGCATCAAAGTATGGGATTAGTATTGAAGAAGCTAAACGTAATAATGTGCAACTAGGCAATCATGCAGCTAGTATGGGTTTAAGTTTTAATTTTGATGAGATGAAGCCGACGAACACTTTTGATGCGCATCGTCTTGCAAAATTTGCAAAGGATCAAGGGAAAGAAAAAGAGATTACGGAAAATCTACTTTTTGCATACTTCACTGAATCGAGAAATTTAAGTGATGTGGATACTCTTGCTACTATCGCTGAAGTATCAGGCTTAGATAAGCAAGAAGCTTTAAGTGTTATTAACGATAAAAATGCGTATGCCAATGATGTTAGAATTGATGAATCGATTGCACAGCAATATCAAATTTCAGGAGTACCTTATTTTATTATTAATCAAAAGTATGCTATTTCGGGTGCGCAACCACTTGAGACTTTTGTTGGTGCACTTCAGCAAGTATGGGAAGAGGAGAATCCTGCACCGAAGTTACAAGAACTTTCAGCAGAAGAAGGAAACGATATGTCTTGTAATGATGGAAGTTGTTCAGTGCCATCAAAAGAACAATAGTTTTTATGAGAGAATAGCAACCCATAGAGTATTTTATGGGTTGCTTATCTATTCTTATAGAAGAGGCGTATAAATAGATATTTTAATAACGTAAATAGGATTTATAAAAAATGAAGTTTTTTTATAAAAACATATTGACGATTGTAGGTTAGAGGTGTAATATAGAACAAGTCGCCGATGCAATAACGCAGAACACGACAAACGAAATAAAAAAACTTAGTTGACATTAACTAACGAAGATGTTAACATAAGGAAGTCGCAAATGAGCGACCAAGTAGTTCTTTGAAAACTGAACGAAACAAACAACGTGAAACGTCAATTTTTATTTTTAGATGCTAGACAAACTAACTTTATTGGAGAGTTTGATCCTGGCTCAGGATGAACGCTGGCGGCGTGCCTAATACATGCAAGTCGAGCGAATGGATTAAGAGCTTGCTCTTATGAAGTTAGCGGCGGACGGGTGAGTAACACGTGGGTAACCTGCCCATAAGACTGGGATAACTCCGGGAAACCGGGGCTAATACCGGATAACATTTTGAACTGCATGGTTCGAAATTGAAAGGCGGCTTCGGCTGTCACTTATGGATGGACCCGCGTCGCATTAGCTAGTTGGTGAGGTAACGGCTCACCAAGGCAACGATGCGTAGCCGACCTGAGAGGGTGATCGGCCACACTGGGACTGAGACACGGCCCAGACTCCTACGGGAGGCAGCAGTAGGGAATCTTCCGCAATGGACGAAAGTCTGACGGAGCAACGCCGCGTGAGTGATGAAGGCTTTCGGGTCGTAAAACTCTGTTGTTAGGGAAGAACAAGTGCTAGTTGAATAAGCTGGCACCTTGACGGTACCTAACCAGAAAGCCACGGCTAACTACGTGCCAGCAGCCGCGGTAATACGTAGGTGGCAAGCGTTATCCGGAATTATTGGGCGTAAAGCGCGCGCAGGTGGTTTCTTAAGTCTGATGTGAAAGCCCACGGCTCAACCGTGGAGGGTCATTGGAAACTGGGAGACTTGAGTGCAGAAGAGGAAAGTGGAATTCCATGTGTAGCGGTGAAATGCGTAGAGATATGGAGGAACACCAGTGGCGAAGGCGACTTTCTGGTCTGTAACTGACACTGAGGCGCGAAAGCGTGGGGAGCAAACAGGATTAGATACCCTGGTAGTCCACGCCGTAAACGATGAGTGCTAAGTGTTAGAGGGTTTCCGCCCTTTAGTGCTGAAGTTAACGCATTAAGCACTCCGCCTGGGGAGTACGGCCGCAAGGCTGAAACTCAAAGGAATTGACGGGGGCCCGCACAAGCGGTGGAGCATGTGGTTTAATTCGAAGCAACGCGAAGAACCTTACCAGGTCTTGACATCCTCTGAAAACCCTAGAGATAGGGCTTCTCCTTCGGGAGCAGAGTGACAGGTGGTGCATGGTTGTCGTCAGCTCGTGTCGTGAGATGTTGGGTTAAGTCCCGCAACGAGCGCAACCCTTGATCTTAGTTGCCATCATTAAGTTGGGCACTCTAAGGTGACTGCCGGTGACAAACCGGAGGAAGGTGGGGATGACGTCAAATCATCATGCCCCTTATGACCTGGGCTACACACGTGCTACAATGGACGGTACAAAGAGCTGCAAGACCGCGAGGTGGAGCTAATCTCATAAAACCGTTCTCAGTTCGGATTGTAGGCTGCAACTCGCCTACATGAAGCTGGAATCGCTAGTAATCGCGGATCAGCATGCCGCGGTGAATACGTTCCCGGGCCTTGTACACACCGCCCGTCACACCACGAGAGTTTGTAACACCCGAAGTCGGTGGGGTAACCTTTTTGGAGCCAGCCGCCTAAGGTGGGACAGATGATTGGGGTGAAGTCGTAACAAGGTAGCCGTATCGGAAGGTGCGGCTGGATCACCTCCTTTCTATGGAGAATTGATGAACGCTGTTCATCAATATAAGTTTCCGTGTTTCGTTTTGTTCAGTTTTGAGAGAACTATCTCTCATATATAAATGTATGTTCTTTGAAAACTAGATAACAGTGTAGCTCATATTTTTTTAATTTTAGTTTGGTTAAGTTAGAAAGGGCGCACGGTGGATGCCTTGACACTAGGAGTCGATGAAGGACGGGACTAACGCCGATATGCTTCGGGGAGCTGTAAGTAAGCTTTGATCCGAAGATTTCCGAATGGGGAAACCCACCATACGTAATGGTATGGTATCCTTATCTGAATACATAGGGTAAGGAAGACAGACCCAGGGAACTGAAACATCTAAGTACCTGGAGGAAGAGAAAGCAAATGCGATTTCCTGAGTAGCGGCGAGCGAAACGGAACATAGCCCAAACCAAGAGGCTTGCCTCTTGGGGTTGTAGGACATTCTATACGGAGTTACAAAGGAACGAGGTAGACGAAGCGACCTGGAAAGGTCCGTCGTAGAGGGTAACAACCCCGTAGTCGAAACTTCGTTCTCTCTTGAATGTATCCTGAGTACGGCGGAACACGTGAAATTCCGTCGGAATCTGGGAGGACCATCTCCCAAGGCTAAATACTCCCTAGTGATCGATAGTGAACCAGTACCGTGAGGGAAAGGTGAAAAGCACCCCGGAAGGGGAGTGAAAGAGATCCTGAAACCGTGTGCCTACAAATAGTCAGAGCCCGTTAATGGGTGATGGCGTGCCTTTTGTAGAATGAACCGGCGAGTTACGATCCCGTGCAAGGTTAAGCTGAAGAGGCGGAGCCGCAGCGAAAGCGAGTCTGAATAGGGCGTTTAGTACGTGGTCGTAGACCCGAAACCAGGTGATCTACCCATGTCCAGGGTGAAGTTCAGGTAACACTGAATGGAGGCCCGAACCCACGCACGTTGAAAAGTGCGGGGATGAGGTGTGGGTAGCGGAGAAATTCCAATCGAACCTGGAGATAGCTGGTTCTCCCCGAAATAGCTTTAGGGCTAGCCTTAAGTGTAAGAGTCTTGGAGGTAGAGCACTGATTGGACTAGGGGTCCTCATCGGATTACCGAATTCAGTCAAACTCCGAATGCCAATGACTTATCCTTAGGAGTCAGACTGCGAGTGATAAGATCCGTAGTCAAAAGGGAAACAGCCCAGACCGCCAGCTAAGGTCCCAAAGTGTGTATTAAGTGGAAAAGGATGTGGAGTTGCTTAGACAACTAGGATGTTGGCTTAGAAGCAGCCACCATTTAAAGAGTGCGTAATAGCTCACTAGTCGAGTGACTCTGCGCCGAAAATGTACCGGGGCTAAATACACCACCGAAGCTGCGGATTGATACCAATGGTATCAGTGGTAGGGGAGCGTTCTAAGGACAGTGAAGTCAGACCGTAAGGACTGGTGGAGTGCTTAGAAGTGAGAATGCCGGTATGAGTAGCGAAAGACGGGTGAGAATCCCGTCCACCGAATGCCTAAGGTTTCCTGAGGAAGGCTCGTCCGCTCAGGGTTAGTCAGGACCTAAGCCGAGGCCGACAGGCGTAGGCGATGGACAACAGGTTGATATTCCTGTACCACCTCTTTATCGTTTGAGCAATGGAGGGACGCAGAAGGATAGAAGAAGCGTGCGATTGGTTGTGCACGTCCAAGCAGTTAGGCTGATAAGTAGGCAAATCCGCTTATCGTGAAGGCTGAGCTGTGATGGGGAAGCTCCTTATGGAGCGAAGTCTTTGATTCCCCGCTGCCAAGAAAAGCTTCTAGCGAGATAAAAGGTGCCTGTACCGCAAACCGACACAGGTAGGCGAGGAGAGAATCCTAAGGTGTGCGAGAGAACTCTGGTTAAGGAACTCGGCAAAATGACCCCGTAACTTCGGGAGAAGGGGTGCTTTCTTAACGGAAAGCCGCAGTGAATAGGCCCAAGCGACTGTTTAGCAAAAACACAGCTCTCTGCGAAGCCGTAAGGCGAAGTATAGGGGGTGACACCTGCCCGGTGCTGGAAGGTTAAGGAGAGGGGTTAGCGTAAGCGAAGCTCTGAACTGAAGCCCCAGTAAACGGCGGCCGTAACTATAACGGTCCTAAGGTAGCGAAATTCCTTGTCGGGTAAGTTCCGACCCGCACGAAAGGTGTAACGATTTGGGCACTGTCTCAACCAGAGACTCGGTGAAATTATAGTACCTGTGAAGATGCAGGTTACCCGCGACAGGACGGAAAGACCCCGTGGAGCTTTACTGTAGCCTGATATTGAATTTTGGTACAGTTTGTACAGGATAGGCGGGAGCCTTTGAAACCGGAGCGCTAGCTTCGGTGGAGGCGCTGGTGGGATACCGCCCTGACTGTATTGAAATTCTAACCTACGGGTCTTATCGACCCGGGAGACAGTGTCAGGTGGGCAGTTTGACTGGGGCGGTCGCCTCCTAAAGTGTAACGGAGGCGCCCAAAGGTTCCCTCAGAATGGTTGGAAATCATTCGTAGAGTGCAAAGGCATAAGGGAGCTTGACTGCGAGACCTACAAGTCGAGCAGGGACGAAAGTCGGGCTTAGTGATCCGGTGGTTCCGCATGGAAGGGCCATCGCTCAACGGATAAAAGCTACCCCGGGGATAACAGGCTTATCTCCCCCAAGAGTCCACATCGACGGGGAGGTTTGGCACCTCGATGTCGGCTCATCGCATCCTGGGGCTGTAGTCGGTCCCAAGGGTTGGGCTGTTCGCCCATTAAAGCGGTACGCGAGCTGGGTTCAGAACGTCGTGAGACAGTTCGGTCCCTATCCGTCGTGGGCGTAGGAAATTTGAGAGGAGCTGTCCTTAGTACGAGAGGACCGGGATGGACGCACCGCTGGTGTACCAGTTGTTCTGCCAAGGGCATAGCTGGGTAGCTATGTGCGGAAGGGATAAGTGCTGAAAGCATCTAAGCATGAAGCCCCCCTCAAGATGAGATTTCCCATAGCGTAAGCTAGTAAGATCCCTGAAAGATGATCAGGTTGATAGGTTCGAGGTGGAAGCATGGTGACATGTGGAGCTGACGAATACTAATAGATCGAGGACTTAACCATATAATATGAAGCAAATGTTATCTAGTTTTGAAGGAATATGCCTTCATAGTTTGGTGATGATGGCAGAGAGGTCACACCCGTTCCCATACCGAACACGGAAGTTAAGCTCTCTAGCGCCGATGGTAGTTGGGACCTTGTCCCTGTGAGAGTAGGACGTCGCCAAGCAACTGTAAGACGAGTCAGAATGACTCGTCTTTTTTGTATGCTTTCATACCTCTGTTAATTGCCTGTTTAACTCCTTCTAAATAGGCAAATCCATGTCTTTTATCTGGTTCTAAGTAAGTACCTTCTGCCCATTCATTCCATGCATTAATAAATAAAAACTCGCTTTTGTAAAGAGAATAGGTACGATGGATTTGCTTGCTTAAATATATTGTGAACTTCTCAGGGGTAGAACCTAGGAAGATGCTGCTATTTAAGTCTTTGCGGCGTGCTGTGTTGTCCCAGTCAACAAAGGCACCAGGAAATGTTTTTTTCTCTGAAGGAGATCGCTTTAATATATACATCCACACTTTATCGTAATCCCAAGCGTTTATTTGTTTACCAGACTCGTATATTGTTTTATTTATGTCTGAAGAGCTATCATGAGCAATTGTATAAAAAGGCTCAAATTGAATGCTAGCATCGAATCCATCTATATTAGGAAGTGGAAAGCTGTTTAATGTTTCTGCAAAATATATACCTTTCAAACCATTTTCTTGGGCGAGTGTATTCCAATAATTAAGCATTTTCTCACAATCAGGGATATGACCAGGACGATAAATAATGAATAATGGTTTATCATCTATACGTATATATCTCTCATCTTGGAAAGCTTGTAATAAATACTCAAAGTGTTCTTTCCAATCCGATAACTCTCCGTAATTTTGAGGCATTAATATGTGACTATCCAGACCATCCCAAGTTTTTGTCCACGGTTCATTTGCCCAAGAAAGGCAAAATGGAAAATTGGGTTCCTTTATCTTAAGTACTTCATTAAAGGGTGTCTCCAAAAGCCTCTTTCCTTTAAACCAGTAATGATAATAACAAAAACCATATATGCCGTGTGCTTTAGCGATTTCTGCTTGCCACTTTCTTACGGATGGGGTGGTTAAGTCATAATAAAAATCTTGATAAGGTTCTCTAGGTTGATAATGTCCTGAAAATAAAGGTCGTGCACTTTTAGTATTTGTCCATTCAGTAAAACCTTTACCCCACCATCGGTCATTTTCTTTTATTTGATGAAACTGTGGTAAGTAAAAAGCGATTATTTTCAAGATATATCCCCCTTATGTTCTTCACAGTTCAAGTGGTGGGAAGTTACTTTTGGTTTTTGGGCTCCATTCTAAAGTGTGAGATATGTTATTTACTTGCTGTTTTTGTATGCTCTATATTGAATTCGGTTTTACAATTTATTTGATATGGAAATCTTGGATGATTCAATATATGGCTGCGGTGAAAAATGATGTTCATTATGAAATTACGTGCATTACCATGAACGAAAAGGGTTAATCTTTTTGGAGAACAAATAGGGCTTGGGGTAATCGATTTACATCATCAAAAAAGTCCCGTAGCTTTAAATACTTCTCATAGTGATTTTTAATATAAGTTCTAGGTATAACAGTTTCTCCGTAAAAACTACTATTTCTAACGTCCCCTGCCCCTGTAGGACTGTGAACAAAATTGCCACTGTCATAATCTGAGATGGCACGATTTATATTTGGAAAAGCCTGAGATAAAGTTTTATGCCACCCGGTTTGAATTAATTCAGGGTGTTCCTTGAATTGTTGACAGAAATCGAGAAAATAGCGTGCTTGTGTTGTTCCAATGAAGATTCCACCTGGACGAAGAATTCTTGAAAATTCCTTTATCCAATGTTCTGCAGTTTCTTCGGATAAATGTGAGAATACAGAATAAGCGAATATGATGTCTAATGAATTATCACTAATAAATTCTACAGGTGGGTGTGGATTGGCTGTTTTATATATCCCTCTTCCTAACGTTTCATTGCAAATGTTAATCATTGCGGGATCTACATCAATACCAAGTAAATTTTCATCGCGAACATCTTTGAAAAAGAAGCGTATAATTCTTCCCCATCCGCAACCAAAGTCTAAAATTTTACATTCTTTATTCAAGGGAACGCCTAAATTTTGGGCATATGTTTTTACATGGCTATAAAACAAATATGCTTCATAAAGAGCATGTTCATAGGAAGCACCTACAAACTGTTGTTGAATTTCCTCGGGGGGGAACATAGGTACTGGGATGCCGTTGATCTTTGTTTGTGAGCAACTTTGTATAAATAGATTTAGAAGTTCAATATCAGATAGTGGACTAACAAGGTTATCAAAATCACTTCCTAACTTAAAGTTATTCATCTGTTAAACCTCCGAATGATGTAGTGATTAACAACTATTTACTTGTTTTTTACTAACAAAAACATGCAAAAATTCAGCATCTAACCCTAGTGATCTATCCTTTTGTAAATAAACAATGGTATACATATTTGCATGTGTATAAATATATTCAATCATATCTTGACCCCAATCAAATGTTACTAAAGACCCATTTTCATCAATAGGATTTCCATGATAAATTGGCTCTTCAATATACACAATCCCTTCTTTATTGATTCTTGCTCGTTGTAAAGTCTTTGGGAGTGTATGATACCAAGGAACAGTAAATACATGAGCACCGCCAGGTTTTAAGACACGCTCTATTTCTTTAAAGGCTTTGTTTGGCTCCATTACATGTTCAAAGACATCTTGAGTAATAAACAAATCAAAAGATTCATTTGGAAAAGTCATGTTTTCTAAGTTCTCACATCTAATTCCTTGAAAGTATTGGCCGAGAGGGTAGTTTTTAAAGTATTGAGAATATGTATAGTTTTTGCAGTTTTTTATTAGTAGTTGAGTTGTAATCCCGCCAGGAGAGGATTCGTGGATATGATAGGAACCCCATTTCGGAAAAAATGTATTTAAAACATGGATTAAAGCTCGCTGCCTTGGTATAGAGTGGCATGTAGAACATAAGTAGTGATCTCTAAGCCAATCATTATGCTCTATAAATGTAGCTTCCTTCTCACAAATAACGCAGTATCCATTATTGTGCTTCAAATTACCTTCCACATGACATCACTCCTGTGTAAAAAATGCATATGGCACACACGTCACCAATCAACTAAATCAAATTGAGTGGGGGAAAATTAGGGAACCCATAAAAGTAATATTGGTAGAAAGAAATAATCAACGGGGGAGAACCCCACGCTAATTAAAGTTTCACTTTATGCTATGCGATATATTGGCTTTTATTCATTGAAGAATATATAGACTTAAAATATCCCTTTCGTGTATGGATACATTTCAAAGTCCTTTGCATATATTTCTGTAACTAAATCCATTGTTTCTTTGTCATAAAAGCTTGCGTATGTTGGAAATTGGGGAAAGGCTTCATCTGTAATACTAAGCTCTGCATAGCTTCCTGTATAAACCATCTTGTGAGCGCGATGATGACCTGAACTTGTAAGTTTTGTTAGGTCGGATTTAATTAAACCGTATTCGTTTTCTATTTTGGGAATTTGCTTATTAAAATCTTCTAAAGGTATATAGCGTTGGATAAAGGCTTCTTCACCTTGGACGTATTGTTGACTAAAGTGCATATCTATTACTTGGGAATTGGAACCAAGTGCTTGAACGTAATATAAAAATTGTTTGAATGATATTCCTTGTTTACTATGCTTGTCATTATAAAAACACTTTCGGATACTATCCCATTGAGGGCTAGCATAAGGATTGTCAGCAAGTAATAAAAATGAGCTAACGGCCCTTGTATAGGGATTTCGTACGAGTTTACAAACATGTTTTTTTGATTCTAGCAGACCGCTATGTAACGCCTGTATATAATTGGGGTTATTTTTATATACCCAGAACTCATAGTAATGAATAAAATCATTGTATTTCTTTGCTTCAGGAAATAATCCAATTTGAAAAAAGAACCAATTAGCTAATGTAGTACATCCGCTCCTGTGGCTCCAGAATAGTATAAGTGGAAAGTCTTTATGGAAATGTGGAATTCGATCTTTATGTAGGGTTACATAATTTAAAAGTTCTTGATGTATATTTTTCATGAGTTTAACACTCCTTTTTTTAAGGGTATAGGAAGAGGATTTTTTATTAATCCAATATATTCATGGGAATGAGTAAATATTATGAGTGTATTTTGCTGTCATCTTAAATAAGATAACGATTCTAAAAGGGAAATGTAAAATAAAGATAATGAAAATGTATAAGAGGCATACAATTATAAGAGAATGAATAATAGATATGACCAAGTTCATTTATTTGTATTTCTAGGTGTGATAAGTAAAAATCTTATTACTAGAGAGGATATTATGGGGAAGAATAATTATTTAATAGTAGGTGGAAATAGTTTCATTGGTATTAACCTCGCATTAGGTTTATTGAAACAAGGTCAAAATGTAAAAGTATTTTCCAGACATATAAATAATTTTCCTCAAAATATTATAAGTGAGGTTGAATTTATTAAAGGGGATTTAGCAAATGTTGAAGATATATATAAAGCTTTAGTAAATGTGGATATTATTATTTACTTAGCTGCAACGTCAAATGTAGCAACTTCAATTGAAGATGTTTTCGGAGATATGAACAGTAGCTTTTTTTTTCTTAATTTCATGGAAAGTGTTAAAACTTTTCCTATTAAAAAAATTGTATTAGCATCTTCTGGAGGCACAGTTTATGGTGAACCGGAATATTTACCTATTAATGAGGAACATCCATTAAAACCACTTTCTCCTTATGGAATAACAAAAGTGTCGCTTGAAAATTATTTGTACTTTTATAAGAGAAAATATGGAATTGACTATGTTGTATGTAGATATTCTAATCCATATGGGAAATATCAAAATCCTTTAAAGAAAGTCGGGGCAATAAATTGTTTTTTGTATCAGCATCTCAGTAATGAAAAGATTAATATATATGGGAATCCACAAGAGATTATTCGAGATTATATTTATATCGATGATTTGGTTGAAATCACTATACAACTATCACAATTAAATCGCTTGAAATCTTGTGTGTATAACATAGGAAGCGGCAAGGGTCTCTCTTTAAAACGAATTATAGTAGAATTGGAGAAATTAACGGAAAGAAAAGTGGATTTTATCTGTTATAAACAAAAGCAAGAAAATGTTCAAAAAATCATTTTAAATATAGATAGGGTAAGACGAGAATGTAATTGGGAACCGAAAATAGATTTCAAAAGTGGAATTAGATTAAATAAGCTATGGATTGAAGAGTTCTTGTATAGTAAAAAATAATAAGCCATGCCCTACTTCTGTATAAGTAGAGCGTGGTTTATTATTTTATTTCTTTTTTTATTACCCAAAGGTCTTGATGTTCCCACCAAAAACCTTCAGAGTACTTTTGGATGATAGGGTTATAAGGTAATAATTTAATTTTGTCACATACGTAAGAGGGGCTAACAATCGTTTGCCCATATTGATTAACATCTAAATCGAGTTGTTCACTAGAGGGAAGAAACCAATAACCTTGTTTATTTAAATCTGGAAAGTTGAAGTGCTTTTTACTTTGATATCCATGAGTTGTGAAAATGAATAATCCGCCAGGGGAAACAGCATTATACAATGTTTGAAGCCAACGAAACCAAGTTGTATCAGGCATATGAGAAAAAAAGGATAGACAAAAAACGATATCGTACGTAGACGAGGCTAATTTTACTTGTTCAGGTTCAGGGTGAGATAAGATAGAAGAAGTATTTAATGTACTTTCAATAAAAGTAATAGCTTCTTCATGTATATCACAGGTAGTTATACGTAAGTTCGTTTGTAGGTTTAATAAATGACGTGTTACGCAGCCATATCCGGATGCGAATTCTAATAATTTAATTGGAGTGTCTACAGGAGGATAAAAGGAAGTAATTAAATCTAAGAGTGTTTCTGCTGATTTTCTCCCGTCTTTAAAATAATAATCTATCGCTTCCTTTTTTGATGGGAAGACTGGATTAGTGACAAGGAATTGAAAGATATGATCCTCTGGATGGATACTTGCATTTACATTGTAGTTGTGTGCAATTTGAGAAATCAGATCTTTATGTGCCTCTATAAATTCTTTCAAAGAGTAACCCCCTTAAATAATAGTAAGGTCTTACAAGAGATACTGATGGAAAAAAATATATAATTAAATCTTCAAATATGCTTTAAGGTACTTTCTATATGCGTACATTTTCTTTTTTGAAATGTCGTCGATAGTAAAGGTTTCTTTAATGAAATTTTGCATTTGTACAACTTCACTGTAATGGGAATATGAATCTTCTGTTCTCGTTACGCTATTTGTATGTCGTCTATGATAGTTTAGAGGTTTTGGATTGAAATAAATATTCCCCTCTTTAAGAATAGAAACATAGAAAAACCAATCACCAGCTACTTTAAACTTTTCTAATTGTTGTTTTGTTTTTTGTATATCTATGTTTTTAAAAACTACACTTGAGACATTAGGTATGGTGTTTTTGATAAGTAACGTATCTTGTATTTCATCTGTCCCTTTTCGAAAATAAGAACTCTTCCATTTTTCTTTATCAATATCATTTGTGTAATCTAAATAATGATTGGCTAGGATACTTCCTTGTTCATCTATTTGTTTTGATTGAGTGTAGCTTAAGGTAACATCACTATTTATATGAAACCCTTGTATTGCTTCTTCTAAAAATGTCTGATCACATAAGTCATCCGCCTCTGCAATCCAAATATAATCACCGGTTGCTGCAGAGACGCCTTTTATCCATTGTTTAAATACAGAACCAGAGTTTCTATCATTAATAATTTGCTGAACTTTTAGATGGGACTTATTTTCGTTTGAGAGCAGCTGTTCAAATATAGATACACTATTGTCAGTAGAGGCATCGTCTAGGAAAATTAGTTCGTAAAGGGGATAGGTTTGGTTTAATATTGATTTAACTCGGTCAGGTAAGTATTTTTCGTAATTATAGTTCGGTAAGATCACACTTATTTTTTTATAGTTATGCTCAAGCAGGCCTAATAATTGATAAATGTAATGAAGGAAGTTGAACTCTTTTTCGATAAGTTCTTGCCCAAATCTCCCTTTGTGTAATCGTAAATCTTCATCTCCAAGAAATTCATATATTCTTTCCAACATCTTCGGTAGATTTAAAAAGTCTACTAAAGCGCCAGTTTGTTCCGTAACAACATCTTCAAAACCTCCAGCGTTTTTAAACCCTATAACAGGGAGTTTTGTATCTAATGCTTCTAAAACAACATTTGGAAAAGGATCTTCTCTTGAAGTTAATAAATATAAATCAGCCCCGGCATTATATAAACCGATATCTGGAGTGGGCTCCACTAACGTGAAATGTGCTGTATATCTTTGGGATAGCGTATTTAAAAATTGAACATCTGCTTTCCCAACCCAGATAAAATGAATATTCTTATGAATTTTTCTTACTGAGTAAGCAATAAGTGAGAATAAATCTATCCCTTTTCGATGATCAGCGAAACCTACCCCCAAAATGATTTTGCTATCTAGAGGCAGGTTGTGTTTTTTTCGTAATTCGTTTCTAGCTTTTGCAATATTGTTCTTATAAGGATTATGGTTAAATAAACCTTGGGGGAGAATGTGGCACTTTTGATGGTCTAATTGGGTGATTGTAAGGAATTTTTCATACACGTACTGTGAAGGGAAGACAACTTTGTAAGCAAACTCGGCAATGTTTCTAGATTTTCCCTCGGCAGAGTACTGTTGTATTAAATGCGGCAATTCATGTATTAATGAAATAACTTTTATATTGTGTTTAGCTAGTAATGCAACTATATCACCACTTATGACGGTACTACATATGGCAATGGTATAGTCTTGTGATAATAACTTCTTT
>NZ_CAKLBZ010000001.1:292500-297500 GCF_921008455.1 Bacillus basilensis
CGGTCCCAAGGGTTGGGCTGTTCGCCCATTAAAGCGGTACGCGAGCTGGGTTCAGAACGTCGTGAGACAGTTCGGTCCCTATCCGTCGTGGGCGTAGGAAATTTGAGAGGAGCTGTCCTTAGTACGAGAGGACCGGGATGGACGCACCGCTGGTGTACCAGTTGTTCTGCCAAGGGCATAGCTGGGTAGCTATGTGCGGAAGGGATAAGTGCTGAAAGCATCTAAGCATGAAGCCCCCCTCAAGATGAGATTTCCCATAGCGTAAGCTAGTAAGATCCCTGAAAGATGATCAGGTTGATAGGTTCGAGGTGGAAGCATGGTGACATGTGGAGCTGACGAATACTAATAGATCGAGGACTTAACCATATAATATGTAGCAATGTTATCTAGTTTTGAAGGAATATGCCTTCATAGTTTGGTGATGATGGCAGAGAGGTCACACCCGTTCCCATACCGAACACGGAAGTTAAGCTCTCTAGCGCCGATGGTAGTTGGGACCTTGTCCCTGTGAGAGTAGGACGTCGCCAAGCAACTAAAAACACAAGTCTTTTGACTTGTGTTTTTTCGTGTTTAATAAATGAAAATGGATAAAAAACCGATACTTCAACTTGAATATCGGTTCAATAATATGTGAAATATACGAATCTATAGTAATACGAAGAGTGTAAATAAGATAGCCAGCAAAATACGATAATATGCAAAAGGTTTTAAACCTATCTTCTCTAAAAGCTTTAGGAATGTTATTACTGCTAACATTGCGACTATAAAAGAAGTGATGAATCCTACCGCAAACATAGGGATATCATCGACACTTAAATACGTCCAGCTTTTTAATAAGTCTAAGCCTGTAGCCCCAACCATTACAGGGAGGGCAATGAGAAAAGAGAACTCAGATGCAGTCTTATAATTTACTTTTGCTAATAGACCTCCAGAGATAGTAGAGCCGGCTCTGGAGAAGCCAGGGTATACTGCTAAACATTGAAATAATCCAATTGTTAATGCTTGACGGTATGTTAAATCGTCCAGTGAATAGGAGGTTGCCTCTTGTTTTTTTACTTCTGCAAAGATCATAAGAATTGCCCCTGCTACAAGTCCAATCACAACAGTGTATGGCTGAAATAAGTAAGTTTTAATAACATCATGTAGTAGCAAACCAGCAACTACTGCCGGAAATACGCCAAGAAATACATGGAATGCGTTGAATTTTTTCTCTTTCCGTAGAAGAGGCTTAATATTACATAAAGAAACGAGACGTTTATGGTATAAAATTGCAATAGCTAAAATTGCCCCTAGCTGAATAACAATTTCAAACGTTTTCGCTCTTTCTCCTTCAAAGCCTAATAAGTGTCCGACTAATATAAGGTGTCCAGTAGAAGAGATAGGTAAAAATTCAGCTAACCCCTCTACGATACCGAGTATGAAGGCAATTATGATATCGCTCATAGTATCACTCCTATAAATTAATGAATGTCTACTCTTTTAAAATAGAATAGTGTTGCAATAAATCCGAGAATCGCCGTTGTTGCAATGATGATATAAGAATACTCTGGTGGATATGTGGGTTGTAATTCATTATTTGCAATATCTAGAGTAGCGGTCCACGGAAATAAATCTTTATGTTTGGAGTTCACGAGCATAAGATTCATCATTGTAATAATGACTGTTAATATAATAGGCGGTACATAGCTCTTCATTACAAGAGTTAATAGCACAATAGGTGAAGACAATAGAAAGAGAAGTCCACCACATATTAAAAATTTTAGGAAAGAACCTAAAAGTAAAGTAGTGTTAAAACCAGGGAAGTTCCCCAATAGCCCTAATATTAAAGTAAGCGACCAAGCGACTAAAGTTAGCATCATGATCCAAAGGAAGAGAATGATGAACTTACTTATAATAAAGCTAATGCGCGACACGGGGATAGTTAGTAAATTTTTTAGTGTATCTTCTGCATATTCGCGGGTAAACAGATAAGCAACAACTACTCCGTATAAAGGGAATCCTATAACTAAAGTAGTATATAAGTTAACGTCAGTGAATAACTGGTGGAACCAAATAGTCGGAGTTGGCTGTTTTGTTTTTATATGTATATAAGAGGCTACTACGACTAAGAAAGGTGCGACACCAGCCCCAATAATGCTAATTAAAAACATATTAGAGCGTTTTAGTTTTAATAGTTCTGTATAGAGTAGATTAACCAATTGTTCCACCTCCAACTAGTTTGGTGAAATAATCTTCTAATCTGTCTTCACTGATCATCATTTTTAATACTTCAATATCGTTCAGAACGAATGTTCTATTAATGTATCCTTGTTGCCCAAAATGAGAGTAAATGCGAATATTCCCTTCATCATGTACCTCATAATCGAAAATTTGAAATTGATTTTCTAATAGCATCGCAGCCTTATTGTCATTATTCACCTGAAATTCTATGTACTTACGGTTTGCTTTGCGCAGCTTATCAAGAGAAACTTCTTCTAGTAACCTTCCTTCGTGAATAATTCCGATACGATCAACTAACTGTTCTACCTCTGCTAAAATGTGACTAGAAATGAGTATTGTTATATTCCTTTCTTGAGATAAAGAATGAATAAGCTTTCGCATTTCTTTAATACCGATGGGGTCTAGTCCGTTAGTCGGTTCATCTAATATGAGTAGTTCGGGATAATGGAGAAGGGCGCGTGCAATTCCTAGGCGTTGCTTCATTCCTAAAGAATACTTTCCTACTAACTTTTTTGTTTCATACTGCAAGCCCACTATTTCTAATGCTTCTTCAATAGCATTCTTTTTGTACACCCCGATTATCTTTGCATTAATTAATAAGTTTTCTTTTGCAGTTAAGTTTTCATAAAACCCTGGAACTTCAACGATAGAACCAATTCTACTTAAAATATCTTTTTGATTTTGAAATAAGTCCTCTCCGAATATTTCGATAGTTCCACTTGTAGGCTTTATAAGACTAAGCAGCATACGAATGGTTGTTGTTTTACCAGCACCGTTACGTCCTATGAATCCATAAATTTCTCCTCGTTGAACGTTAATGTTTAGCTTATCTACGGATTTTTGCTTGCCATATACTTTAGTAAGATTAGTCGTTTTTATAATTGTGTTTATAGGAGACACCTACTTTCTATAAGTTCTTACTTACATGATAAAAAGGAAGGCTTAACTGCATATTAATCATTTCTTAACTATTTCTTAAAAGTATTGTGTTTTGGAATGGAAAAGCCAAAAGTGGTTCGTTCCCATGGAATACTTTCAACCCATATATGCCCACCATTCCTCTCAACGAGCGCTTTAGAAATAGAAAGCCCGAGCCCGCTACCACCAAAAGACGAGTTTCTTGATTGTTCGCTTCGGTACATTCGCTCAAATACGTTTTGTAAATCATGTTTTGGAACACCAGGGCCTTTGTCCCAAATAAGAAGTTCATATGCTGCATCAGTTTCTAGTAGTTCGACTCCTATTGTTTTCCCATCCTTTCCGTAATAAATGGCATTTTTCATTAAATTACCTATAATACGCATAAGGCTTAGGTGATCTGCAATGATAGGACAAGTAGACTCTGGTATGAGAACTTGCAGTTTAATATTATGTTTTGAGAGTTCAGGTAAAAACTCGATCAAAACTTCTCTAGTAACTTCAGAAAAGTCGAGTTTTTCTCCTTTTAGTGGAAATTCATTAGAGTCTAGCTTTGCCATATTGAATATTTCATCAACTAGGTGCTTTAAGTTATTTGATTTCATATAAAGTATTTTAAGATATTCTTGCTTTTCTATTTCAGAAGCAGCAACCCCATCTTTTAAAGCATCGATATATCCAATAATGGAGGTGAGTGGTGTTCGGATATCGTGCGAGATACTAGATAAAAGTTGTTTTCTAGATTCCTCAGACCTTTTTGCTTTAATCCGAACCTTTTCTAATTCAGCTATTAGTTCGTTTATTGAAAAAACGATATTATGTAACGATCGATCATTACTTGTGAATAATCTCGTTTGTAAATGCCCCTTTAGTGCACGACTTAATTTAGTGTCTATTGATTTGCGATTTTGAATGAATTGTATTCTTGAAAAGAAGAGATACATTGTAATTAAGATAAGGGTAATAAATAAAGAAATTTTTACTCTCGGATCCATTTGTATATTTAAAAGCCCGCAAATGATAAGTTGTAATGAAATAAGGAAGAGGATTTTATCAGTCTTCAAGCTTTTCACCCACAAACTTATAACCAATTCCCCATACAGTTTGAATGAATTTTGGATTGGAAGGGTCGATTTCTATTTTCTTTCTAAGTTTTCGAATATGTACCATAACGGTATTATCATCTTCTATATAATTATCGTCCCATACATTGCGGAAGAGTTGTGTTTTTGTAAATACTTGTCCTGGGTTTGAAGTAAAGAATTTTAATAGTTCTAGTTCTTTTCCGGTTAAGCTGATTTCTTCTTTATTTGTGTGAACTGTATATGTATTTAAATTGATAGTTAGTCCTTTAAAAGCTAAAGTTGTTTTCTCTTGTACATTAATGTTACTTCCAAGAACTAAAAAACGTCGTATAAGAGCTTTTACTCGTGCAATCACTTCGTGAATGCTGAAAGGTTTCGTAATGTAATCATCAGCACCAATGCTTAAACCTAAAATTTTATCGACTTCGTGATCTTTAGCGGTTAGCATTAATATCGGTACGTTAGTTTTATCTCTAAGCTTTCTGCATACTTCGATCCCATCTACTTTCGGCATCATAAGATCTAATATAACGAGGCTATAGTTGTTTTGATTAAATAACTGTAAGGCTACTTCGCCATCAATCGCAGTATCTACCATATATAATTCTCGTTCTAAATATATTTTTAGTAAATTACGGATTTCTTTATCATCGTCTGCTATAAGGATACGTATATCTTTCATACCTTCACCTGCTTCTAATGGATTTCATTGATGGTGCAACAACCCTCTAATTATATACTAGTATTTGTTAAAATAAGGTTAATAGTTTTGTTGGA